>CBDUKK010000417.1:0-1507 GCA_965367795.1 uncultured Gammaproteobacteria bacterium | reverse complement strand
GCCGGGCCGGCATATTACACATTATTGTTAACTGTGTACATCTTTTTTTCAAAAATGAGGTAAGTTATTTCTTCCGCTAAAAGCTTGAAAACACCCTTCCCCACGCCGGGAGCGGCATATTACATAAAAACATTGATGCTGTATATAAATTATTACAAAAATATGAAAATAGTTTTTAAAAATGCACACAACCTGATCAATTTGATTATTCTTTAATCAATTGACTATGCCATTATGCTTAACTTACCGGTCACGTGAAGTAACCCGGCCCGCTGAGCTGTCTATAGAGCATACTTATGTCATCAAATACTCTTACTAACATTCAACCGTCAATGAACTTACTGGGCAATGAGAGCAGCCCCTATTTATTACAGCATGCTGATAACCCGGTACACTGGCTGGCATGGAGCGATACTTCACTGTCTATCGCCAAAGAACTCGATAAACCGATATTGTTATCCATCGGTTATTCAGCGTGCCACTGGTGTCATGTGATGGCACATGAATCTTTCGAAGACCCTGATACAGCTGATGTGATGAACACGTTATTCGTTAACATCAAGGTAGATAAAGAAGAGCGACCCGACCTCGATAAAATCTATCAAACTGCACACTCACTTCTTACAGAACGCCCCGGCGGCTGGCCACTGACCGTATTTTTAACGCCTGACACACATATGCCGATCTTCGCAGGCACGTATTTCCCGCCAGAAGCCAAACATGGCCTGCCAGCCTTCAAGAACCTGCTGGCACAGATAAGCGACATCTGGCAGTCACGAAAAGCCGATATCGAGCAACAGTCAAAAGCACTGCAATCGACCTATCAGCGTATCTACCAGGCATCCAGGCCAGAGAATACAGACCTGAATCATGCCGTCATCGATATCGCACGCAACCAGCTGGAGAAACAGTTCGATAGCATCAACGGGGGTTTTAGTAGTGCGCCTAAATTCCCTCACCCTTCAATCATCGATTTTGCTCTAAAACACTGGTGCCATACCAGGCGATCGAACCGCAGCGACCCAAGGATACTTCATAGCGCCATTTTCAGCCTGGAAAAAATGGCAGAAGGCGGCATCTTCGACCATCTTGGCGGCGGTTTTTGCCGCTACTCGACCGATGAGTTATGGATGATCCCGCATTTTGAAAAGATGCTTTACGACAACGGACCATTATTATCTCTGTATAGTCAGGCCTGGAAGATAAACGCCGATGCGATCTTTCATGATGCTGCCTGCGAGACGGCCGACTGGGTGATACGAGAGATGCAGTCTTCGAATGGGGGTTATTATTCTGCACAGGATGCGGACTCTGAAGGCAGTGAAGGCAAGTTTTTTGTCTGGCAGAAAGATGAGATATCCAGCCTGCTGGATGCGTACATTGAAAGCGATGGCATCAAACCGGCAGTCATAGATCTTTTTAAACAGCGTTTCGGCCTTGACCAGAGTCAGAACTTTGAAGGTGCGTGGCACCTGCATGGTTATGTGCGGACAACAACGTTAGCTGA
>CBDUKK010000416.1:0-1520 GCA_965367795.1 uncultured Gammaproteobacteria bacterium | reverse complement strand
AAGCCTACATAAGCCTCAATGGCCACAGACTAAACCAGATAATGAAAGTACTCACTGTCGTCACTGTCATCTTTGTACCGCTGACCTTGCTGGTCGGTATCTATGGGATGAATTTTGAAAACATGCCGGAACTAAAAAGCGAGAATGGTTACTATATACTGCTGTCGACCATGACCGGCATCGTTGCATTATTACTTTACCTGTTCCGTCGCACGCGCTGGTTATAAGCCACATATCACAATGACATATTTTGAGAAAGACTGTTTTAGAATCCTCTACAGAGACCTCTATATAAAATATCTATAATCAGAAACTTCTCTAAAGAAACGACCTGGAACAAAAGTGCATCTTCGCAAAACTGACACGCGACTCAGTGCCGTTTAAAGTGCCCCTGTTTTTTTTAACCAGATTCAAACGTGGCAGCAACCCTGCACGGTTAGCAATCTGTATATTCAAACCCGGTCGTACGTTGAGCTCCAGCATCAATGGACCTTTATCCTGATCAAGTACTATATCCATGCCCTGATAACCCATACCTGTGAGTTCATAGCAACTTGACGCTATATTCAATATCTCATCCCAATAAGGCACCTGGATGCCGATGACTGAATTTTCGGTATCAGGATGGTCCGATACATTCTCATTCCCCTGTACCGCAAAAATTGTAAGCCCTGTTGCTATATCGATGCCTGCGCCTATGGCACCCTGGTGCAGATTGGCTTTGCCGTCTGACTGACGAGTAGGCAGTCGAACCATGGCCATGACGGGTACACCAAGAAAGATGATCACTCGAATATCGGGCACCCCCTGATAGGCGATATCGTTGAATACGGGATCAAATTTGACCAGGTACTCTATGAGCGCTTTATCCGGCTGACCGCCAAGACTGTAGATACCGCCGAGAATATTTGAAACATGATGCTGCATCTCGGCTTCCGTCATCAACTCACCGTTTGCCTTACGATAATGCGCTTTCTTGCGGCCAGTTACGACAATGATGCCATCACCGCCACTGCCTTGCGCCGGTTTTACAACGAACTCAGGAAACGGTGCAAGGATGGTCGACAGGTCGCGTATCTGGCGCTGTATTTCGATAGTGGCATGTAAAGCAGGTACCGCGATACCCGCTTTAAGCGCTAACTGCTTGCTCTGCAGTTTATCATCAGCAAGTGGATAGAGCCGGCGATCATTATACGGCAACACGAAATCTGCGTTACGCCGATTGATCCCCAGCACCCCGAGATGCGAAAGCTGCTTCGCTATAGCGAACATCAACGTTCGCCTCGCGCAAGTACTTTAAAACGCCATAACTCTGTCAGTCTATAACCGGTATAACGTCCAAGTAACAGCGTAAATGCCAGCACCACCAACAGCCATTCCGTATAGATGAACAAAAAGTGCTGAATAAATTCCATGCTGAGCAAAGGATAGGCCAGCACGGCGACCAGCAGACTGCCTGCCGCCTGCTGTAACGCCTGCTCTGCTCCCCGCTCTTCCCAGACGATAGTCATATGTTCTAT
>CBDUKK010000415.1:0-1520 GCA_965367795.1 uncultured Gammaproteobacteria bacterium | reverse complement strand
GTCAGCTTCATCATGTGCCAGCGCCCAAGCACTGCTTATCTGAAACAGCACACCGCCCGCGATCAACCAGTGGCTTAATCGCAGCCAGGTCGACCATACCAGTACATAACGGATATTTTCCTGTTGCATATAATGCCTTTAAGGTGTTTCGGCGATCACTGCTGTATTTTTTACAGGTCCAGTTTTTCTGCGACGAAGTCCGCGTCTTTGTCACCGCGGCCCGACAGGTTTATCAGGATCGTCTGATCGTTAGACATCGTTGCTGCAACACGCTTTGCATAAGCGATAGCATGCGCGCTCTCCAGTGCCGGGATGATACCCTCCAGTCGCGACAGCTCCATGAAGGCATCGAGACATTCTTTATCATCGGCGGTCTCGTACTGTACGCGTTCGATATCCTTCAGGTAACAGTGCTGCGGGCCAACACCCGGGTAGTCCAGCCCGGAAGCGATAGAGTAAACCGGTAATGGATTACCTTTCTCATCCTGCAGGTTGTAACACTCGAAACCATGGATGGCACCTTTACTTCCCAGCGTTAAGGTTGCTGCGTGTTCGCCGGTTTCTAGACCTTTACCCGCAGGCTCGACACCGACAAGTTTTACATCTTCATCATTCAGGAAAGCGGTAAACAGGCCGATCGCATTAGAACCACCACCGACACAGGCGGCAACGATATCAGGCAGCTTGCCCTGCTTTGCCAGGAACTGTTCACGGGCTTCGCGGCCGACGATGCTCTGAAAATCACGCACCATCTTGGGAAAAGGATGCGGGCCGACGACGGAGCCGATAGCATAAATAAAATTCACCGGGTCCTTAAGGTACTCTTCAAAGGCGCTGTCGACAGCATCTTTTAATGTCCGCGTGCCGCGGCTAACCGGCACCAGTTTGCAGCCGAGGATTTTCATCTTGGTGACATTGGGGTGCTCTTTTTTGATATCGATCTCACCCATGTGGATCTCACAGTCGATGCCGACCAGTGCGCATGCTGTTGCTAGTGCCACACCATGCTGTCCAGCACCGGTTTCTGCAATGACTTTAGTCTTGCCCATGTGTTTAGCCAGCAGCGCTTCACCCAGGCAATGATTGATCTTGTGCGCACCGGTGTGGTTGAGGTCTTCACGCTTGAAGAAGATCTTGGCACCGCCACAGTTTTCCGTCAGGCGGCTGGCGAAATAGATCGGGCTCGGACGGCCGGTATAGTCCGCGTTAAGCATCGCCAGTTCCTGCTGAAAGGCCTCCGTCTGGCTGACCTGATCATAGGCGTCATTGATCTCATCCATTATCTGCTTTAGTTCCGGCGGTATCACCTGGCCGCCATATTCACCGAAATAACCTTTCTCATCGGGCATGGGTGCGAAATCTAAAGACATAATGCAATCCTGTGTTGTTAAGCGGGCCATAGAATTTACCACATCTTTTGTGATGGAACAGTTTATTCATATCAGTAAGTGAAACCTTCTTTATAGATGCATTACACCAGGTATTTTTTATATACATTCCGTTACCAGGAGCAACAACAG
>CBDUKK010000414.1:0-1553 GCA_965367795.1 uncultured Gammaproteobacteria bacterium | reverse complement strand
GTTTCCGCCGCAATAGTTATTCGGTGTATACGCCGAGCCTTGTTTCTATCGAAGCTTTTACTCTTTGATGATATATTCAGGAAACGGGTAGTCGGTCGAAATGTATCTATCGACTACTCGGTAATGACATAACACGCTGAGTAGCCATCTTCGTGAGAATTGCATTGGTAGGTTTTACCATTGCATTCAGCTGTCCAGTTGCGCGTTGAGTTTAGATCTTCACTCTCATTGGTGATGATTATATCTTGCATCTCACAGTCCGTATTCAGTATCGTCATCTGCTTGGACATGTTCGAGACGGTCAAACAACTGCTTAATCCTGCGCACACAACAGCTATAAGGGTGAAGCCGGTTCCGATCGTTTTTATTCTACTCATAGTATCTGTCAGACGCCTGAGATCTTTATAGCTGCCATCTTTCGTCAAGTCACCCACTGGCAAGTATTACATGGCAGCTAATGATTGGTAGTATATTTGAAAGTAAGTATGTCGCCCAACGCTTGCTGCATCTCTGCGACCGTAAAGTTTCTATCTGTCTGGTCGCCATATTCCTGGCACACCATCTTGATGATATCGGTACCTTTGTCAGAGCTAAGGTAGACCTCTGTATAGAAACGCATGATCGATGGATATGAGATCCAGTTTGTACCATCCTCTGTGCGTGTTATTTTGAAGTCTTCTGGTTCTAAGCTGCGAACGCCAAATTCTTTTACATCCACACGACAATTGATGGCGTATTCATTTTTATCTCTATCCTTGACCTCTTTACCCTGTTGCACAACTGCGTGGGTTTCATTAGCCGGGATGGTCAGTTCTTTATTGAGTGACAGGGTCGAGCCATCAGGTATATCGAAATACATCGAGTTCGGATCGTTGGACCGCATCGCTGAGCAGGCGCTGAGCGAGCCAGCGATACATAGTAAGATGATTTTTTTCATTTGGCGACGTCCTCTATTATTCAGGCGATATTTCCACATTTTGACCTGAGGTATTTACGGTGTTGCACTATTTGTGGAACTAAAAATAGTATGCAGACAATTAACATGACACGATTATATCACCTTCGATTATCATTATTAAGATGTCCGATACTACGTTGACGGTCATCAAAACTTCATTGTTCGGCATCTGATTGGTATAGTCATTGATGGTTATAGACTTGGTGTATAGGTATGAAAACAGTAAGTTTTGTTTTGTTGGGCCTGTTATTAGTGACGGGTTGTTCGATAATGACAACAGAAGAAAAGGATAACAAGCGTGCTGAACTCGATGACATGGCCAGCTTGTTAGCGCAGGACCCCGTCCTGAAAGTAAAGATGGACGAATCCCTCGGTTGCGCGGTTGCAAATATGAAGCTGACCAAGGTGCCGATCGTAGGTGCTGGCGTTGGCGAAGGTGTGTTTTTAGATAAAGAGACAGGAAAAACGTACATATTTTACTGTCAGCCGGCTTGACCTGGGCGGTGGCTGGGTGTTCGTTCTTTTAAAATACTGCTGTTGATCGATTCGCAGGAGATGCTGGACCGGATGAATAGTAAAAGGGCCTGGGGGTTTC
>CBDUKK010000413.1:0-1618 GCA_965367795.1 uncultured Gammaproteobacteria bacterium | reverse complement strand
AGACAAGGCATTCGAGTATATCGATACCCATGCCGGCGCAGGACTGTTCCACCTGGAATCTGAGCATGCAACGAAACTACAGGAATACAGCAATGGTATCGCTAGACTAAGACCGCAAGACTGGCCTGAGCTTGCCAGCTACCTTTGCTGTATCAGCTCGTTCAATACAGATGGGTCACTGGAATATTATCCCGGTTCACCGGTCATCGCCCAACAGCTATTGCGCAGTCATGACAAAGCCTGGTTATATGAACTGCACCCTGCTGATTTCGAGTTACTGCAAAACAATATCGGCCACGACAGACGCATACGATTACGCCAGGAGGACGGTTTCAAGGGACTGCTCGGCCTGCTGCCGCCGTTATCGCGCAGAGGCCTGGTCTTGATCGATCCGCCTTATGAGATGAAAACCGACTACGACACGGTATTCAGAACAGTTAAACTGGCACATAAGAAGTTTGCCAGCGGTACTTATGCTATCTGGTATCCCGTAGTCGATCGTCGACGTATCGATCAGCTACTGGATGATTTCATCAATAGCGGCATCAAGAATATCCAGCGATTCGAGTTAGGCTTAACGGCTGATTCTGCTGAGAGAGGCATGACCGGCTCAGGTATGATCGTGATCAATCCGCCGTGGACGCTGATGGCAAAGATGTCACAGCTTCTACCGCGGCTGGTCGATAAACTTGGCGAGGATGATGGTGCGAGCTATACCTGTGATGTTCTTGTCGATGAATAACAACTATCTTTTAACGACTGAGTACGATCACATACAGGTAACACTGTGTGATCTATGCAGACACATCTATATTAAAGCAGGCATGATAAGCGATGAGCAGTTCAGATATTGAAATGTTAACACGGCGTCTGCGTGACTTCGCAGACGCCCGTGACTGGGAACAGTTTCATTCACCGAAAAATCTCACCATGGCACTGAGTGTGGAAGTTGCAGAGATCGTCGAACATTTCCAGTGGCTCACCGAAGAGCAGAGCAACGACCTGCCTGAGCAGACACTGGATAAGGTTGAGACCGAGCTGGCTGATACGCTGCTCTACCTGGTGCGGCTGGCGGATAAACTTGATATCGACCTGTTGGACGCAGCACGACGAAAGATCGAGATCAACGAGCAGAAATACCCGGTAGAGAAGTCGAGAGGTAACGCAAAAAAATATACTGATCTGGATTAACGTTTAAAGCAGGCAGAACACTGCACCGCTGCCAGCAAGTATCGCGGTCTTTATCGCAGTGATATAAGCGATCGGGGCGAAGCACTTACACCTTACTTGATATGTTTACTGAGCTGGTCGATATCTATATCGTCGAAGTTGTGGTTTAACACGCTATTTTTAAACTCTTCACTCTTGCACTTGGTAAAAACAGGGCTCGATAGTATCAGGTGTCTTACTTCTTTCTCAAAATCCGGATTAGCTGAGGCGGTATAGAAATTGATCACCACAGGATCATTATCCTGGATCATCAGGATCGGGTAATATTTTATCTTGCTGCCAAAGATGGACAGTCTCCGCATCCCCATATAGGAAGACATGCATTTTTCGACTCGCAGCTTTCTCATGGTTTTTATTTCTTCTGGCAGGCTGTCTTCGAGTAGCTTTA
>CBDUKK010000412.1:0-1622 GCA_965367795.1 uncultured Gammaproteobacteria bacterium | reverse complement strand
GTTAATTCATGACCGTCGACTTCAGCAACAATATCAAAAGATGGCATGCAAATTCTCCGTTATCTGATTAGAATAAATAGTCTGTTACGATTTATCACGTAAGCCCCAAAGGGGTGAGTATCAGGATGATACAAATAATGATAACTTGTCGAAGTATATTACTATTTAAGGACTTTAAAAATGGAAAGGTTATAAAAATGACTAAATTAAATCCGATTAATTTGATCATTGCTCTCGGTGCATTCAATGCATTTATTGCTGTTGCTGCCGGTGCATTCGCAGCACATGGATTAAGAGACATATTAAACAGCGAATACCTCAACACTTTCAAGACTGCTGCAGATTATCAGTTGATGCATGGCATCGGTCTGATAGTCATCGGTTTGATAAACAAAAACAGTACTAACCGCTGCAACATCGCCGCTGCGCTATTCATGCTCGCGGGCATACTATTATTCAGTGGTAGCCTGTACCTGCTCACTCTCACCCATACGCCCTGGCTCGGTATCATCACGCCGTTTGGCGGTGTCTGTTTTTTGATCGCCTGGTTGACACTGGGTTTTAATTATCTACTCAACAAAGAGTAACTTGAATCAATAGCTCTTCTGGAGAGTAAGTCATGGCTGATATATATCACCAGGTCGGCATAAGGGCCGATATCGAAAAAGCTTACAGAGCGATTACTACCCTGGATGGACTGAGCGGCTGGTGGACCGAAACCAGAGGTGACACCGGGGAAAACGGCAGGTTAAGTTTTCATTTCAATGACATCAGCATCGAGATGACCATCATTCAGCTAATGCCTGCAAAAAAGGTGGTCTGGCAGTGCACTGAAAAAGAAGGCGAATGGAAAGACACCATGATCACCTTCGACCTCGAACAGGACAAGGACCAGGTATTCATTAACTTCTCTCACAAAGGCTGGGCGGCACAGACCGGTCTCTGTGCACACTGTAACACCAAGTGGGCGGTATTCCTGTTAAGCCTGAAAGACTATCTTGAAACAGGAAGAGGCCAGCCATTTCCGCATGATGTGCATGTCAATCACACCGATTTCTAACCATGGCCAGCTACTGCTTACGTGGTCGTTTTTTGTCCTGTATCGCGGAACATATGCCGCGGATAATACTTAATTCACGTTGCGTAGTCCCTGCGCGGTTAAATAAGCCCTTCAGGCGCCGCATTACTATGTCAGGGTTATTGGTTCCAAAGAAGCCGAGGTAGTCGAGGGCGTCATGCAGGTGCGCATACATACCATCCAGTTGCGTCGAGTTTGCCAGCGCATCATAACGATGTTTTTTTCCTTTTTGCTTCTTTACCATATTCCCTATCAGTGCAAGACGGTATTCATAACAGACTATCTGTACCGCGGCCGCTACGTTCAAGGAACTAAAATCAGGGTTGGTAGGTATATGCAGAAGTGCGTTACACATCTCCATCTCTTCATTGGTCAAACCGCTGTTCTCACGTCCAAACACGATGGCGATATCACCTTGCTCGATGTGTTCGAGCGAATGCTGCACACATTCCCTGGGATCCAGTATCGGCCACTCGATCGTCCTCAGTCGCGCACTGGTACCCGCCACCCAGACACACCCCGAGATCGCCTGCTTAAGATCTTT
>CBDUKK010000411.1:0-1643 GCA_965367795.1 uncultured Gammaproteobacteria bacterium | reverse complement strand
ACGTCCTCTGCTGCTTCGGCATCCATCGCCGAGAGGATGGATTCAGCATTCTGCTTTTTGATATCGTTTACGATATCGGCCTGGGTGTCGGATGACAGCTCTTCCATGATCTTCGCGGCGACATCAGTATCGAGCCCCTCGATCATGCTGGCCGCCATACCTGCGGGCGCTTCTTCGATCAGTTCAGCGGCAGCTTCAGGTGACATTATGGTTATCAGCTGGTCACGATCATCCGGCTTCATCAAGGAGGCCTGACGCAGTACCTCCTGGCTGGTACTGGCTTCAACGATCTCTGCAACCTGCTGTTCATTGGCTGCCTCGACTGCCTCCTGCAGCGTCTCTTCGTGTGCAGAATCTTCCTTTAGGGGACTATCACTCATGAAACCAGTTCCTGTTCGTTATTTAGTGTAAGTGCTGAAGGTATTTCAAGTGCGATTATATTAACTGATATGCTCGATATATATGTACGATTACTTTAATCACGATTGAGTAAAATTTGATGGAATTCGTAACAACTTGTTCTTGCTATAAAGGCATAACAGGCAGTAATCTTCACTCTATGTTTAAATCTAAATTCTCCACTCATACTGCGGCTGCCACCGCCAGGAACCTGGCGACACTCAGCCTGCTGATAACATGTATGTTATTTGCTGGTCATGTCCAGTCCGACCTTCCTCAGGATCAGGCAGTTGCAGCAGAAACAAAGCTGCTGAACACGGTTGATAGCCTTGCGATTATCCAGAAATCGATCGAAGCAAAACAGGAGCAGGTACGCGAACTCAGGGAAAAGCTAAAAAAGCCTGAAGACTCTACAGAGAAACAGGAAATAGAACAAAAGATCACCCGCCTTAAACTAGATATAACCAGCCTGCAAGCCTCATTCGAGAATCTCGCGCTCGGTGGCATCAACCGCTCGATACTGAATGAGCAACCCGACCAGCAGATAAACTGGCAGGAAGAGCTCGAACAGATCAGTCGGCCGCTGCTTTCCTCGCTCAAAGAACTGACGGCCAAACCACGCCAGGTCGACAGCTTGAACAGGGACATCGAGCGCCTGCAGGATCAGATCAGGGTGATCGATAAAGCACTCGAGTCGATCAATTCTCTCATTAGCCAGGCATTGCCGCCGATCGCGGCCATTCCGGTCAAGCAGTTATTGATCGACTGGCTGCAGCGCAAGGAAGATACACAGCGAAAACTCGAGATATCTCAACTCAAGCTCGACAGCCTGTTAACCGAGAGCGAAACCTGGCAGACATCGACCGGTGAGTTGATCACCGCATTCTTCCAGGGACGCGGTCTGACATTATTTCTCGCGATAGCCGTCAGTTTGATCATCTGGCTGTTATCCAAGGGACTGATACACCTGTACTGGCGATGGCTATATCAGACCAAAAGTGATGTCGGCATCACCCACGCACCACTGCTGTATTACAGTTACCGCCTGACAATGGGTATCATTATCGTATTAGCCATCCTCACGGTATTTTATATTCGTGGGGATGTACTTCTGCTTACACTGTCACTGATCGCTCTTGCCGGCGGCGCTCTTACCCTGCGACAGACATTGCCACGCTATGCGGCAGAAATACGCTTATTACTTGGTGTCGGGCCAGTACGTGAAGATGAAAGAGTAATACTGA
>CBDUKK010000410.1:0-1648 GCA_965367795.1 uncultured Gammaproteobacteria bacterium | reverse complement strand
ATAATATTGCCTATCTTCCAGACCGGTTTTCGCCGCCGGTACACCTGAGAGGCCAGGATTTTATCCAGTATATGCTTCGCCTTCATGGTAGTCGCTGCGATCAACGGCAGATCGAACAGATTCTTGATGGTCTGGAGCTGGATAAGACGGTGATGCAGGAGTCGGTCAATAAACTATCTAAAGGCATGACCCAGAAGCTGGGCCTGGCTTCCTGCCTGTTGAGCGGTAAATCTTTATTGATCCTTGATGAGCCGATGAGCGGGCTTGATCCTCGCGCACGTTTTTTGTTCAAGCAGCAGCTTGCACGATTGAAGCAGCAGGGTGCAACCGTATTTTTCAGCTCGCATGTACTGGCTGATGTGGAAGAGATGGCCGATTCGATGGCGGTACTTCACAATAGCAGGGTTTACTTTTCTGGAACGCCAGTGAAATTCAAGCAGCAGTACCAGGGTGAGAATGTCGAGCAAGCCTATATGAACTGCATCGAAAAGCCGGTTGCGAGTAGTAAGTTATAAGCCATGCTTAAAACTTAAAGTTCAAGCTCCTTGATCTTTCTTGTCAGGGTATTTCGGCCCCAGCCCAGTAATTTAGCAGCGTCATTTTTTTTGCCCTTGGTTTTATTTAGTGCCGCCTCGATGAGTATCTTTTCGACGTCCGAGATAATACCCGAAGCGATATCTTTTTCTCCTGAGAGTAACTGCTGCTGGGCTGCGCTTGAAAGTATCTGCTTCCAGTTGCCACCATGTCCAGCATCGTCAACCTGGTCGTTGGTCAGGAGTTCCGCTGGCAGGTCTGACAGGTGTACCATCTGTCCGGAAGTCATTACGGCCAGCCACTGACAGGTGTTCTCAAGCTGACGAACATTGCCCGGCCAATTGAGAGATGACAGGTAGGCCATGGTTTCATCGTCTATGGATTTGGGTCCCGCAGACGCATCATCGATGGCCAGCTCTTTAACGGCACGTTGCAGGAAAAGGTTGAATAGTGCCGGGATGTCTTCTTTTCGTTCACGTAACGCCGGTAGTTGGATTCGGATGACATTTAAACGGTGGTATAGATCTTCGCGAAACAGGCCCTGCTTAACATATTCTTCCAGGTTCTGGTGTGTTGCAGCGATAACACGAACATTAACCTTGATAGGTGTATGTCCGCCGACACGATAGAAAACGCCATCGGCCAATACGCGTAACAGGCGGGTCTGTAACTCAGAAGGCATATCACCGATCTCATCAAGGAAAAGTGTGCCGCCATCAGCCTGTTCAAAGCGGCCTTTACGTAATGCCTGTGCACCGGTGAAGGCGCCTTTCTCATGGCCAAATAACTCTGACTCTAACAGTTCTTTAGGAATTGCCGCGGTATTCAATGCAATGAAAGCGTTATTCGCACGTGGGCTGTGTTTGTGCAGTGATAATGCGACGAGTTCTTTACCGGTACCGGATTCACCGGTTATCAGGACACTGATGACCGATTTTGATAAGCGACCGATAGTGCGGAAGACTTCCTGCATGGCAGGGGCTGCACCAATGATTTCAGGCCCTTCCAGATCGGAGATCAGGCTATTGCTGTTGCCCATTTTTTTCTTGCAGGCACGTTGCGCGACGTCAACCGCATCATCGATATCGAATGGCTTTGGCAGGTATTCGAATGC
>CBDUKK010000409.1:0-1663 GCA_965367795.1 uncultured Gammaproteobacteria bacterium | reverse complement strand
ACGATTACGGTTTCAGATGGAATAAATACTGCTACCGAGAAATTTCAGCTGACAGTGAGCAATGCATCACCAGTAGTGACTATAGAGACGCCATTGAACGATGATGATTTCATCGTTACCGATTCAATATTCTTCCAGGCGACGGCTACCGACCTGGAAGACGGAGATCTGTCTGCAGGTATACAATGGTTATCGGATATCGATGGTAATTTTGCTGTGGGTAACAGTATAGCTGCGCCATTATCGGCCGGTACGCATTTGATAACCGCCAGTGCAACTGATAGCGGGACGCTTGGCTCGTATGACAGTATCACCATAAATGTTTATGGTGACGCAGACAATGATGGTATGAATGACCTCTGGGAGCTGGACAACTTTCAAACCCTGGATAGAGACGGCAGCGGTGACTTTGATAGCGATGGTATAAGTGATCTTGATGAGTACCTGATATCGATAGCTGTGCCTGATGGGGACATCAACGGTAACGGTGCGGTCAACGCGGGAGATTTAATCCTGGTGACAAAACATGTCCTCGGCAACGGAAACCTGTCCCCTTTACAGGTGTCGAGAGCAGACCTGTACCCGCCGGGTCAGCCTGATGGTGTAATAAACTTGTCTGACTTAATCTTGATGCAGCAGTTAGTGTTGCAGTAGTGGCCTAGAGTTTACAGTTTGCTCGCTGTCCTTTTTGGACCGCTTGCTGATAAGCGATGTTTGCCTCGGGGATTCTTTCCTGTAACTGCTTGATGCGGGTATCGCTGGATGGATGGGTCGACATGAACTCCGGGGGCGCTGCGCCGGCCTGTGACATGTTTTGCCATAGGGGAACGCTCTGTGCAGGATCAAACCCTGCTTTTGCCATCAGCTCCAGACCGATCAGGTCAGCTTCTGATTCGTGACTGCGGCTGAACGGCAGGATGATGCCATATTGTGCACCCAGCCCTAACCCGGCAAGGATCAGTGCACTGTTTTCGTCCTGTGTGCCACCGAGGATTACCGTGGCAATAGTTAGTCCCGCTTCAGTCGCCATCTGGTTGGAAACCCGCTCGTTGCCGTGTTTGGCGATCACGTGCGCGACTTCATGTCCCATTACCGCAGCGAGCTGGTCCTGATTTTTCGCATATTTCAACAGGCCCGTGTAAACGCCGATCTTATAACCGGGCAGTGCAAAAGCATTAGCCTGCTCATCTTCGAACACCTGGACTTCCCATTGTTTCGGGTCGGGGTTCTGTGTTACCTGCGGGATGATCTTATTGGCAATGCATAAAACATATTGCTGAATGCTCTGGTCTTTTGTTATCGGGGTCTGCTGTTTTATCTGCTCAAAACTCTGCGCGCCCATGGCATCCATCTGCTCATCGGGTATCAGTTTTAGCTGGTTCCTGCCTTCGGGTGATGTCGCACAGGAGAGTAGACTAAAACAGGTGAGCGCCGTAAAAAGACCGGTCGTTATATTTTTTGATGTTATGGGGAAATGTAGATTCATAGTTTTATTAAAATTTATCAATGATAGAAATAATCGTGTCAGCATCCTGTCGTACCAGAAAGTGAGAGGTAGGCGTAGTGAAGATGGATGACTTACCCTGCAGTGCCGGTACGTTGTTCATGTTCTGGCTGAAGCCTGGCACATAATAATCACCACTGGCGCCATTGTTGTTCAAGC
>CBDUKK010000408.1:0-1676 GCA_965367795.1 uncultured Gammaproteobacteria bacterium | reverse complement strand
TCGATGACTGGGATATGAAGATGACGCACATCATCCGCGGTGATGACCATCTGAACAATACGCCTCGCCAGATAAATATCCTGAAAGCACTGGGTGCGGAGCTGCCGATATATGCCCATGTTCCGATGATCCTGGGTGACGATGGCAAACGCCTGTCGAAACGCCATGGTGCGGTCAGTGTGCTGGAATACAAGGAGAACGGCTTCCTGCCGGAAGCACTGATCAACTACCTGGTCCGCCTCAGCTGGTCACATGGGGACCAGGAGATCTTTAGCCGGGAAGAGATGATCGAACTGTTTGATGCCTGTGATGTGAATACCTCAGCATCAGCATTCAACACCGAGAAGCTGCTCTGGTTGAACCAGCACTATATCAAATCGAAAGATCCGGCTGAGCTGGCTGAGCTGCTACAGAGTTATATCCATGAGTCTTATTACAACACCGATGATGGGCCGGACCTGGTCGAGGTTCTGAAAGTTTTTCTGGAGCGCTGTAACACACTGGTAGAACTCGCCGAAGAGATACGTTTCCTGTATGACGATTTTGAAGTTTACGATGAAAAACAGGCAAAAAAGCAGTTCAAAGAAGCGACCCTGCCGATCCTGGTGAGTCTGAAGCAGCAGTATGAAGCGCTGGAAGACTGGTCGGCTGAGGCGATACATCATGTCGTTGAGAATACCGTTAATACGCTTGAAGTCGGCTTCGGCAAAGTAGGGCAGCCTTTGAGGCTGGCGGTAACCGGGCATGGCAAATCGCCATCTATCGATATAACACTGCAGTTGCTCGGCAAGGAAAAAACCTTGCGTCGCCTGGAGCGGGCGATCAACTATATAAAAGCTTAACGATCACGGCAGCTCGATAGTGATAGAAAAAAGGCAGTCAAAGTGACTGCCTTTTTTCTGGTAAAGCCAGTAACGATTAGCTAGATTATTTTCTTCTGGCTAAACCGACCAGGCCAAGCATGCCCGAAGCGAACAGCCAGGCTGCTGCAGGTACGGGCACGGCACTTACCTGGGTCATGGAACAATCTCCCAGTCCGGCAATATTTGCTGTTCCGGGTGTGATGCAGCCAGACTGGAAGTCCAGTCCGTTATCATTACCGTCAAAGCCGTCAGGGATGCGCGACAGGCTGGCGATATCGCTATTACTATCAGCGAACGCCAGTACCGAACCTTCCTGATAAGGCTGTATCGCTCCTTCGTATGACAGTGAATCCAGCAGGTTGACCGTTTCATAGAGCGCGACAGCATCCGGTGCACCATTCTGCATCCAGCCGCTCGTCATGGTAAAGCTGTAATCACAGTTGGCGACCAGGCTGGCATCACCGCAGATGACAAAATATCCACTGGCGCTGATGCTGAAACCTGATAGATCGATGTTCCTGTATGACGTTGAATTTGAGCCATTGATCAGGTCAACAGAGTAGTCTTGAAGTGATATATCTGATGTGCCAGAGTTGAATAATTCGATAAATTCAGCCGTATCAGTACCCGGCTGGTCATAATCGATCTCGTTGATGATAACGGCTGCGTTGCTGGTGAATGCGATGCCACTGGTTATTGCCAGAAAGCCAAGTTTTATAAGTCCAGATTGTTTCATTATAAGTACTCCTTGTAGTTAAAAATGCGCAGGATTGCGCCTCAAAACGGGGTGTTTTGATCGTAAAATTCCATGTA
>CBDUKK010000407.1:0-1715 GCA_965367795.1 uncultured Gammaproteobacteria bacterium | reverse complement strand
GCGGTGATCAGGTCTTCCTCTTCCAGTTCTTTCAGGACTCTGCCTGCCATCTCGCGTGAACAGCCGACCATCTTGGCCAGGTCCTGCCGGGTGGTTTTTATCTGCATGCCATCGGGGTGTGTCATGGCATCGGGTTGCTCGCTCAGTTCGAGCAGGCAGTGCGCGATACGGCCTTTTACATCGAGGAATATCAGGTCGCGGACTTTCATGCTGGTTTTTTTCAGGCGATGGAATATCTGGCTGGTGAGCAGGAACATCACCGCCGGATCTTCACCGACGATCTGTTTGAACTGTGCATAACTGATCTCTGCGATGGTGCAGTCGCCCCGTGCGATAACGCGAGCGGTACGTTTGCCTTCATCACTGTGGTCGAATTCGAATAAGCCGGCTTCGCCAAAAAAATCGCCCTGGTTTAACTGTGCCAGTATGATCTCTTCACCGGTTTCGCTTTCTGCCAGTACGCTTACCGAGCCCTCGATGATATAGTAAAGGCTGCTTGAAACATCACCTTCGTGGATGATGATGTTTTTAGCTTTATAAGATTTACGATGAGAGAACTTCAGCAGATGCTCTAACGAAGGATTCAGTGCTGGAATTTCTCTGATAATGCTCATTTGTTTCACCGAGGATGGCATGCTTAACTTACAAATAGATAATACACAAGATATTATAAAAGCTAAAGAATTCAGATAAATATAACAACCAGATATAGATAGAGATAAACATGAAAGCAGTTGTAAAATGGTTAGATAACATGTCTTTTGTCGGCGAATCAGAAAGCGGGCATTCTGTGGTGATGGATGGCCCGCCAGATAGCGGCGGGCGAAACCTGGGTGTCAGACCGATGGAGATGGTGTTATTAGGCATGGGTGGTTGTACGGCATTTGATACCGTGCTTATCTTGCAGCGCCAACGTCAGGCCATCACGGATTGTCATGTCGAGTTGTCTGCGGAACGTGCAGATAGCGTGCCCAAGGTGTTTACCAGCATCCATGTGCATTACATCGTGAAAGGAAAAGCACTGGATGAGAAGAAGGTGGCACGCGCGGTAGAGATGACCGCTGAAAAATATTGTTCGGTATCGATCATGTTGTCGAAAAGTGTCGATGTGACACATGATTTTGAAATAATAGAAGAAGATTAAAGTTGGATGAGTATGTCGCAATCTGAAGGTTCTGCCATTGAAGTTTCCGGTGAATGTGCCAATACGGGAGCACAGTTCAATATCGCTTACAAGCATTTTGATGATCTATGCGGGCAGTTCTATCACTCCTGGTTTCGATATCATCCGGAACACGCTGTCGATGTCGGCGTTTATGATTATGCGGACCTGTTGACCAGCTATGAGCATGACGACATCGGTGCGCTGCTGGCATTGAATCAGAAGATGCTGTCTGCACTGGATGAACTGAATATCAAAAATCTGGATGCTACCCGGCAGATGGATTACCGTATCATCAAAGGTGCGATAACGATCGAATTGCATGATCTGAAAGAAAACGACTGGCGATACCGAAACCCGATAGATTATGTCCCTGTCAACGCTATCTACCAGTTGCTCATTCACCCAGGTAAAAATTTTCACCACGCAATAGAAAATCGGTTACAAATAATCCCTGAGTACCTGCGTGGCGCAAAAGTCATGCTGGCACATTATCCTGAGCGTGTTGTGCCGCAATGGGCGGCTACGGCAAAAGATATCTCTGCATCGGGTG
>CBDUKK010000406.1:0-1718 GCA_965367795.1 uncultured Gammaproteobacteria bacterium | reverse complement strand
GTCTTACTGAACTTCTGGGCCACATGGTGCCCACCCTGCGTTGAAGAGATCCCTTCACTGGGTCGCTTACAAAAGGCTTTTCCAAAGGATGACCTGGTCGTTCTAAGCGTCGATATCGGTGAGAGTAAAAAAGAGGTTCAGGCTTTTTTACAGCAGGTACCTGCTGACTTCCCGGTTCTGCTCGACCCGGATGGCAGTACGGTCAAACAATGGAAAGTCATCGCATTCCCTACGACGTTCGTTATCGGCAGAGATGGCATCATCAAACTAGCTTATTTCGGCGGCCTGGAATGGGACAACCCGAACGTGGTGAGCCAGATACAGGAACTGGTTAACAACTAAAACCTGGGAACAACCATTAATCAACACTGGTGCTGCAGATGCAACTGATAGAAATTGACAAGACAAGATACAGGAAACATCTCAGGATAGTATTTGCTGCTATTGCTGCTGCACTGGCTATTATCGCAGTCGGCTCTTCGACACTGATCATCCAGTTTTTCAGCACACCCGATGCAGACCATTTCTGGCACAACCTCGCAGGAGTAGCAATTGCAGCTATCATCGTTGCTTTCACACTGAACAATCTGCGCAACCATCCTTTCATGCACGAAGTAGTTTATGTATGGGATCTAAAGCAACAGCTGAACCGTATACATCGTAAACAGAAAAAGATAGAAGCCCGTATCGAAGATAACGATCATGACGCCATGATCATCATGAACTATATGTATCGTGGTTCAAAACAGCTCTACGAACTGGATGACAACACCATCACCATGGGAACATTGAATAGCAAGATCAATGTCCTCGACAGTAGGATGAAAGATGCCGATATCAGCACATCAACAGACGCATATGATCCATCCATGCTGGATCGATTTTAATACTATAGATAGAGAGGGCGGGCGAGTGATAAGCGTCAGCACCCATTATCACCCACCCTCTTCTGTGAATGTATTACTACCTGATCTGGTTCACCGTCATGGTAACAGTACTATCATCATTGAAACTCAGGGAAACATCGACAACACCGTCCAGGCGCTCCAGGTATTCGAGCAGGTCATCCTGAACAATTAGTGTCTCAAGATCAGACACTGAATCGGCAGTAATCGTTGCCTCTGTCATACCACCCCCCATTTCATCAAATGTCATAGTCGCATGCGGCGTGTCTTCGACCATAAGGTCGATCATCTCGTAAACCTCTTCATCAACAATATCGGCTGCCGGGTGATGCGCATACAGGTTACCACTGCCAAGAAACATGGCCAGTGCAGTTAATCGGATCTTATTTTTCATGAGATTTCCTCTACTCAGTTACTCGTTGTGGGATTATTTCCCACATAAAGCAATTATGCGTGGTATTTTTTCCCACGTCAAGGTTTTATATAGAAGAAAACGCCCTGCACAGGCTACTATTTCACTAGTGATACTCTTCTGTCGCTCTCGTCGATAGTTTATTCAGACTTTTTGTACAGGGCTTCAGCATTCCCATATGCCAGTTTTTCAGCGACATCGTTCGGCAGTTGCGATAACCAGTGATGAATACCTGCGACGACAGCATCGAATGCTTTCCAGCGAGATGCGCTATAGCTATCTACTCCCACCACAAAACGGTCTGGATAAGTCACGAACAGCTCGTACCAGGCATCATCCAGCCTGCCCTGCGGTGCGATCCGCTCATCACGCATCGACAGATCGATAAACAGTGTCGGATA
>CBDUKK010000405.1:0-1736 GCA_965367795.1 uncultured Gammaproteobacteria bacterium | reverse complement strand
ACGAAGCCATACATGGAACCCTGCTGTGCAAACCAGAAACCCAGTTTGTAGCCACCCAGGCGTATATTGTTTAACTCTTCAACAAACACAATGCCGCATAGGTAAGAGATAACGAACCACACTATAAGTAGCGTTACCATCAACCTGACATTGGCTTTCCAATATGCTTTTCTATTTTCTTCGCTGGACATTTTCGCCTCCCAAATTTATCAGTATGCAATGTAACAGGTGTTGCCTGCCTGCGACCCTCGACTTTAGTCTATAGGTAGACTAATGTCTTAACTGGTATATTCACCGGCAGAAAGCGGTTTTCAGCTGCGTACCGCACTTGATATTCGATAAAAACGGAGAAGTTTTTTGTCACCAGTTACACTTATCATAGCGCTCATCGCCTACCTGGCATTACTGTTCTGGATAGCGCGCATCGGTGACCGTCAGCGCTTCAACATCTCAGGCTGGGCACGACACCCGCTGATCTATACGCTGGCGCTTGGCGTCTACTGCACATCCTGGACTTTCTACGGCCTGGTCGGCACTGCAGCAGAAAAAGGCTGGTACTACCTGCCCATCCTGCTGGGACCGGTGCTGCTCTTCACCCTGGGTTACCCGTTGCTGCAACGCATAGCCACTATCAGCCGCCAGGAGAACATCCACTCGATCGCTGACTTTATAACTTCACGTTATGGCAAACGGCAGTCTGTTGCCGCTATCGTCACCCTTATCATGCTCGCCACCACCGTGCCTTACATCGCACTGCAGTTGAAGGCGGTCACCGATACCTTGATATATAGTGTCGACAACCTGGCTTTTGCCGGGCAGGACATGACCATGCTGGTCTCTGTGGCGATGATCATGTTTACCCTGATCTTTGGCGCGAACCGGCTTGATGTGGCCAGCTATCACTCGGGCATCATGGTAGCGATCGCCTTTGAATCACTGGTCAAACTCGTCGCCCTGGTCAGCATTGCCGTTTTCGCACTCAGCCTGTCCAAGGGATTCGACCCTGGCCAGGTCAGCAACAGCGCCAATGCAGTATTTCAACAGACGACCATCACCCCTTCATTCTGGGTGCTAACACTGGTTTCAGCGGCGACCATCTTCTGTCTGCCACGCATGTTTCAGATCACCTTCGTGGAGTGCCTGAGCGATGATCACCTGAGATACGCACGCCGTGGATTCAGCCTGTACCTGGTCGCCATCGCAGCTGCAGTATTCGTTATCTCCTGGGTAGGCAACCAGGTTCTCGCCGGCACAGAGGTTGCCAGCGATACCTATGTATTAGCCCTGCCGCTGGGTAATGATAACCAGCTACTCGGTTTACTTGCCTTCATCGGTGGCTTCTCGGCAGCTACCGCAATGATCATCGTGGCATCACTTACCCTCAGCCAGATGCTGAGTAACGATGTCATACTGCCACTGTTGATGCGCAGACAGAAAGCACGCAACAGCATCCCTGATTACTCCAAAGCACTGATCCTGACACGCCGCCTGACCGTGATTGCCGTCATCCTGATGGCCTGGCTATACCAGCACAGCCTGGCCGAAAATGTTGCGCTTACCGCGATCGGCCTGATCGCTTTCGCACTCGCCGTGCAACTGGCGCCGGCAATCCTGTTCGGTCTGTACTGGAACCGGGGTAATGCCATGGGCGTGTTTGCCGGTCTGGCCTGTGGAACACTGATCTGGTTCATCACACTGATGATCCCGCTGCTGAGCAACGCCGGCTTCATCGATCC
>CBDUKK010000404.1:0-1739 GCA_965367795.1 uncultured Gammaproteobacteria bacterium | reverse complement strand
ACCCAGCTCGTCATCACGAAAGGCTTTACAGATCTGGTATATCGGCTGCTGCCAGCATGCGAGTAGTCGCTTCATCGCATATTCAGGCGAAGTATTGAGATAGCAGTCCTGTTCGCGAAAACGCGTATACAGGCTATCCAGGTGTGGGTCAGTTGTGGAATAACGCGAGAGTAGCGGTGTCTCAACCTCGACGACATCACGGACATCAAAAAAAACCCTGATTTGTTTCATCATCAGAGCTCTTTTCAAAAGTGTTTCTCGGCTGGCATTAGATTGCCAGGCCTGTGTAGTAGTGCTATCCGCAGGCATCGCTTATACCGTCAGGCGCGCGATACATAATCTCCGGTACGTGTATCGATCTTCAAAATATCGCCCTCGTTAACGAACAGCGGTACCTTGACCTCGGTACCGGTCTCAAGTGTAGCCGGCTTGGTCGCACCCTGTGCAGTATCACCCTTCAAGCCCGGGTCTGTCTGCGCCACTGCCAGCTCGACAAAGTTTGGCGGGGTTATAGTCAGCGGTGCACCATCCCACAGAGTCATGACACAGACCTCCTGACCTTTGATCCACTTGATCGCATCACCGACTGCAACCTCATCAGCCGCATACTGCTCGAAGCTGGTCGGTTCCATAAAGTGCCAGGACTCACCATCACTGTACAGATACTCTACGTTCATCTCATCGACATCAGCCGCTTCAACAGATTCTGTCGACTTAAAGGTACGCTCAAGAACCCTGCCAGTCCTTAGATTTTTCGCCTTGATCTTATTGAAGGCCTGTCCTTTTCCGGGTTTTACCACGTTATTCTCGGTAATCGAGCAAGGGTCTCCATCGAGGATTATTTTTAAGCCGTTTTTAAACTGGTTTGTACTGTATGTTGCCATGGTAAACTTTCGCCCTTCTGCGCTGAATTGCTGTGATATAGAATAATCACGATATATTACCCTGATTCCCCATTAACTTAAATCACAACACTTATTAATTTACTCGCCATCGGAACCTCAGCGACAAACCATGCAATCACCCGTCAAAATACTAGAAGACGACCTGAAGCCCGCTTCGACGTCAACAGGTTCGAGATCAAGCTGGAAAAAAGAGCTGGCCAATGCCACCACATCGGCATCCGGTTTACTGAAAAGACTGCAGCTTGAATCACAGCTATCACTCATCGATGAGCGACCCGATTTCAGGTGCCTGGTAACAGAGAGTTACATCAGCAAGATGCAAACCGGTAATATCAATGACCCGTTACTGCGCCAGGTACTGCCGTTAACAGAGGAAAATCACCCGCTAATACAGAGCAATGGCGTATACGATCCGGTCGGTGATAGCGATGCCATGGCATCACCCGGTCTATTACACAAGTACCATGGCCGCGCCCTGCTGATAAGTACCGGCGCCTGTGCTATCCACTGCCGCTACTGCTTTCGCAGGCATTACCCTTACCAGCATTCATCCTGTAACAGCCATGATCTAAGCGAGGCAATCGATTACTTAGAGCAATACCCCGAGATAGACGAGATCATCTTAAGTGGTGGCGACCCGCTGGTGATGGATAACGAGAAACTGGCCACACTGATTCAGCAGCTGGAAACCGTACCTCAACTGTCAACGCTTCGAATACACAGCCGATTGCCCGTGGTATTACCCGATCGTATCGACGACAGTTTGCTGAAACTGCTAGGTTCCAGCAGGCTGCTTGTGGTCATGGTTATTCATTCCAATCATGCGAATGAACT
>CBDUKK010000403.1:0-1741 GCA_965367795.1 uncultured Gammaproteobacteria bacterium | reverse complement strand
GCATCCTCGGTGAACCGGTCGCCATCCGCTGGCTGAAACGTTTTATCGTCGACCAGGTCGACAAGAAAGATTACCAGCGCATACTCAATGAACAGATAACGGAGAGCGGACACAAGGTCGCTATCATCGGTGCCGGACCGGGCGGACTCAGTGCCGCCTATTACCTGCGTCAACAGGGCCATGCCGTTACCGTGTTCGAAGCACAGGGCAGCGGCGGCGGTATGCTGCGTTACGGTGTACCCAGTTACCGGCTGCCGGATGATGAACTGGATAAGGACATAGATTACATCGTCTCTCTCGGTGTTGATATCAGGTACAACACGGAAGTAGGCAAAGACATCACTTTTGAAAAACTGCTCGAAGACTATGATGCTCTGTTCATGTCTACCGGACTATCAGTCCCTTCCAGCATGCGCATCCATGGCGAAGACCACCCACGCGTATTGTCCGGCCTGCAGGTACTGGCCGATGTCGCCAACGGACGAGATCCCGGTATCGGCAAAAAGGTCGCTGTCATCGGCGGTGGTAACGTGGCGATGGATGCGGCACGTGTCTCACGACGTTACGGCGCAGAGGTCACTATCCTTTACCGCCGCCGCATCAGCGAGATGCCGGCAGATGAAGAAGAGATCCACGAATCACAGGAAGAAGGCTGCACTATCGTGCAACAGGCGATACCCGTAGAAGTGGTGAATGCTGAAACTCAGGATCAGGTCTCTATTCGATGGGGCGAAGCCGAGATGGTCGATGATCCCAAAGGTGGACGTCCGCGCCCTGTATTACAGGAAGACCGTATGCACATGGACACCTACGACAGTATCATCTCAGCCATCGGACAGGGCAGTAACCTGAATTACCTGCCAAAAGAAATACAGGAGAAACTGGCTGTCGAATGGGGTAAATTTACTCCCGGTGACTACCAGCACACGGCACTGGAAAAAGTTTTTGTCGGCGGTGATTTTGCCAACCAGACAGCTGACGCTATCAGCGCCATCGAGGACGGTCATCACGCTGCACGCGGCATAAACCGCTTCCTCAACCCGGATGCATATAAAGAAACTGAACAGTAGGTAGATTAATTATGAATACCGTTGATGAGATACTGGACTACGCCATAGATCAGGAGCAGCAGGCAGCTGACTTTTACGAAGACATTGCGCAGCGCGCCGAGACTGCAGGCATGAAGAAGATACTGCTGGATTTTTCTGAGGAAGAAAAACGTCACAAGAGAATCCTGCAGGACGTAAAAGCCGGCGAACATGAACTGACACCCGAGCAGGAAGTTCTGGATCTGAAGATATCGGACTACCTGGTGGAAGTCGAGGAAAGCGATAACATCACATACCAGGATGCGCTTATCATCGCCATGAAACGCGAACGCGCCGCCTATGAGCTGTATTCTGATATGGCTGCTAAAGTACCCGAGAGCCACCTCAAGGAAGTACTGGAAGGCCTTGCCATTGAAGAAGCAAAACACAAACTGTTCTTCGAAGCAGAATACGATGAACGTGTGTTGATGGATAATTGATAGGCAGTGAAAAGTGAATAACAAAAAATGAAAAATTGATTGCCATCTCTGCCTCCGGTAGAGATGGCAGGTTTAATATAATTGCTTTACTCGCCAGCGATCTTCTGTAGTTCAAACATACCTATCCGCTAACATATCCTTAATTATTAACTCTTAACAAGTAAAAACGATGGAAATAAAAACCGTTAGTACCACTCCTTTTGATGACCAGCG
>CBDUKK010000402.1:0-1744 GCA_965367795.1 uncultured Gammaproteobacteria bacterium | reverse complement strand
TCATAAACGAAACATTCACAGCAAGCTCCTGAGAGATTTATGTCAGATATCAAGTATGACCTGTTGATTATAGGTGCCGGTGTATCAGGTAGTGCATTACTCTACCTCGGTACGAAATACTCCGATATCAGACATATCGCTGTCATCGAAAAATACGCGGCACCTGCCCGGGTCAATTCGCTGTCGAGTAATAACAGCCAGACACTGCACTGTGGAGACATCGAGACCAACTACACACTCGACAAAGCCCTTAAGGTTCAACGCGCCGCCCGGATGTTGCGCAACTATGCCGTGGCACAGGCCGATGCGCATCACATCATCTTTAAATACCCCAAGATGGTACTCGCTGTCGGCAAAGCAGAATGTGAATTACTCAGCGAACGTTTCAAGATATTCAGCCCGCATTATCCACAGCTAAAACTGCTGGATAAAAAAGCGATCGCCCGTATCGAAGCCAATGTTGCGATGAACGGCGACAGGTTCCGTGAAGATGAGATCGTGGCACTGGGTTCGACAGATGAATATACCGCGGTTAACTTCGAAGCGCTGTCAAGATCATTCGTCCGCCAGGCTCAGATAGAGGCCGAAAAGATACCGGGTAAAACCGTCGACATTCACTACAACCAGTACGTAGACCAGATAAGGATCGAAGGTGATGAGTTCATCGTTGAGACAAAGGGTGTCTGTTACCGTGCACGTTCACTGGTCGCCTGTGCCGGCGGCCATAGCCTGAAGCTGGCCCATGATATGGGTGTTGGCCACAACTACTCGGTGCTGCCTATCGCCGGCAGTTATTATTTCACACCGCATGTATTGAACGGCAAGGTCTATACCGTACAGAATGACGCACTGCCGTTTGCCGCCATTCACGGTGATCCTGACGTGCTGGTACCTGGAGAGACCCGCTTCGGCCCGACAGCGCTGGTATTACCGATACTGGAACGATATAACTTCAAAACACTACCTGACTTCTTCCAGGTCTTCCGTTTCGACCGCCGCGTGGCGAAGGTCCTGTGGGACCTGCTCCGCGTCAAGGACATCCGAAATTACATGTTCAAGAACATGCTGTTCGAGATACCGCTTATCCGCAAATGGCTGTTCCTGAAAGATGTCCGCAAGATCATACCCTCACTCAAATTTGGTGACCTGAAGTTTGCCAACAAAGTGGGCGGCATCCGTCCACAGCTCATCGATAAAGATAACTGCAAGCTGCTAATGGGTGAAGCGAAGATCGATACTGGCATCGGCAGCATATTCAATATGACGCCATCACCCGGTGGCACCTCATGCCTGGAAAATGCAGAGCTAGACCTGCGCACTATCGCACGGCACCTCGGTGCCAACATCGATGAAACGGCATTGCAGGAAGACCTGTTAGCCGATAATCAGAAACATGACGGCGATGATTTTTCCGGTGCGCTCAACACAGGTAACGATGCATCTTGAGCCAGGTAAAACGTTACGCTCAACGTCTGTTAAATCCCTTTCATGGCGTCATGCAGGTCATCGCCATCGAGCACGCAGAAGCCGAGAGCACAGACGGCATCAACTGGATACTATATGTAAGCCACGAGGATATCGTCTCGCACACCGGCATGTCCGAGATTCGTTACGGCAGCTGGAACCGGGAGCATGGTTTGCAACTGTCCATGGTACGCGGCACCGAGACCAGCAATATCATCGATACGGTCGGTGAAAAAATAGCTGCTGCTGTTGAAAAATATGCCAATACCATACCTTTCCC
>CBDUKK010000401.1:0-1750 GCA_965367795.1 uncultured Gammaproteobacteria bacterium | reverse complement strand
TCCAGCTGGGTTTTCTCAAGCGTTCCGCAGGTTGCTGTACCTTGATCGGGATGCGCGCGACTTTTTCGGCACCCTTCAGCTTCTCACCCGCTACCACCTTATTGGCGTTTTTGCCATTACCTGTATACCGGTTATTCATAAGATAAATTCTTCAAAAGCTCCTGCTGCAGGTCGTCGATCACACGGTCGATATCTATGTCGCTAACAAAATTATTCAACTGGGTGACTTCCAGCCCTTCATAACCACACGGATTAATCCTGCTGAATGGTTCAAGGTCCATATTCACATTAAGAGCCAGGCCATGAAAACTGCAGCCTTTGCGCACCCGCAACCCCAAAGCGGCTATTTTAGCATTATTTACATAGACACCCGGTGCATCGCGCCTGGCATTCGATTCAACACCATGAGCGGATAACAGGTCGATAATGCTCTGCTCGATGCGAGTGACCAGTTCACGGACCCCGATTTTAAGCCGGTTCAGATCCAGCAACGTATAAACGACTATCTGGCCCGGCCCATGATAGGTGACCTGGCCGCCACGATCAGAGTTGACCACCGGAATACCCTGAGCATTCAGAACATGTTCGGCTTTGCCATTTTTACCTAACGTATAAACCGGCGGATGCTGCAATATCCATAATTCGTCAGCCGTACCCTTATCTCTGGTATCGGTGAAATCCTGCATTGCCTGCCATGTTTTTTGATAATCAACTTCACCAAGATGACGAATGACAGGGCGCATCAGAATAAAATTATATTGCGCTCTCGTTAGAGAGCTATAGAAACATGCTCACAGGCAGTCAGATCCATATAGATTGCATCGAGCTGATCTTTACTAAGAGCCGTAATAGTAATGGTGATGGACGTGTATTTACCATTCTTACTCGGCTTCATACGTAGCGCATCCTCAGCCAGGCTATCGACATGACGATTAATGATTTCGATGACCGCTATCTCAAGCTCATCGCATGCCAGCCCCATCGCCTTGACTGGAAACGTACATGGGAACTCCAGTAAAGTCTCACCCTCTTCAAGGCTCAGGTCATGTAATTTGATATCTTTTTCGTCAGTCATATTTAATTTAATCGGGGTATTTATTCGCGTATCAATGTCCTAAAACGCCTCACCGGTACGCAGTAACTGCTTATGCTGCTGGTACATATCAACCATACGCTTCCACATATCACCCGCTTTGCCGGAACCGACTACTTCGCCGTTCAAGCGAATAACAGGTGCGATCTCGCGGGTTGAACTGGTCATCCAGATCTCGTCAGCATCGAACAGCTCTGTCGCTTCAATATGACGCTCTTCAACTAATATGGCGTTATTTTTTGCGATTTCAATAACCAGATCACGAGTAATACCGGACAGTAGTTCATGCCCGGTAGGCGGTGTACTCAACACATTGTCTTTGACAATAAAAACATTACTCGCAGTACCTTCGCTCAGCATGCCATTCCTGATCAGGATCGCATCATCGACGCCGGCGTCAGCGGCCTGCTGCTTCAACATCACACTGGCGACCAGCGATGTCGATTTGATATCACAGGCACTCCAGCGAAAATCATCGACCGTGATGGCAGAGATACCCGCCGACACTACCTCGATAGCAGGCGGCGTAACGTGCAGCACCATGGCAAATATCGTAGGTGGATAGTCTGCCTTCAAACCCAGGTCACGCCCCGGATATGCGCCACGCGATATCTGTAGATAGATAGCGCGATCATCACCCGGGTTTCTCTCAAGCAG
>CBDUKK010000400.1:0-1764 GCA_965367795.1 uncultured Gammaproteobacteria bacterium | reverse complement strand
GGCGGCTGGCCGTAACGTGGTAGAAAGTGCCTGAGATTTAGCTGGTGCCTATACCGCCTAAAACCCTGTAAAAATAATGACTCTGTCAACGTTTTTCTGTTTTAATGGTCTTATAATAGTTGTTCATTTCCCTGTATAAGAAAAAAATCCGGAGCCTTCAATCATGAAATTTAATTATTATGTTCTATCTGTGGCCATTGCCTGCTTGCCGGCATGTACCTGGGTCGAGCCCACCAAGGAGAGCGACGGGGTGACTCTCGTCAAATCATTTAATGTTAATGCGTGTAAAAAACTGGGCAGTACCAATGCAACGGTAACTCAAAAGATAGGGCCGGTAACTCGCGATGATGATGTGGTGATGGAAGAACTCGTTACGCTGGCAAAGAACAGGGCAGCAAAGATGGGAGGTGATTCCATCATTGCACATGAGCCAGTTGTAGACGGTTCGATGAGTTTTGATATCTACAAATGTGCGGAGTGATCTCGTTCTTAAATTAAAGAAATCACGGATTAACGATATCAGAGCCCTTTAGTTTAATCGTTCAGCCAGGCTATGCAAGTGAGCTTTGCCGGGTTCTCTGCGCATTAAACAGGTGCCTTTGAATCCGTATTTACGATACCAGCTGGCGAGTGCAGTATCGTTCATGATTATATTTCCGTTGAATTGAGCGTTAGACTCTATGCTTAGATGGACGCCATATTCATCGGCAGCATCACATAGGAAGTTCATTATCTCAGAGCCCTGACCTTTGCCAGGTATGAAGGCGCTTATGTGGTAAATATCGACTTCTGTCGGAGTGACGATATCACTGGCACACATCGCTATAAGGCCGATAGGCATATGATTCTTGTCTTCGTAAACAAAAGGGTGGATGGTTTTTGATTCATTATTAACGCCGACAGTAACAGCTGCCCTTCCTTCATAGAGTGAATACATGTGATCAACATATTCGGTGGCTTTTGTCATTGTGATAACCTGGTGTGATGGAAAAGTGTTCGCCGAGTATCGCTACCCAGATCGCAGTCGGAGGTGAGCCTGTCTGCTAATGGTAAACGCGCTTTATTAGCGGTTACTGAATAGTAACATCTATCGAAGAAGGATTTGCTACAAAAAAAGTAACAGAGTAAAGGGCGGATTCATACCGCCCTTTACTCTTATTGAGAAAATATCTGCTCAAAGAATTCCAGGTTTTTCTGCCACGAATCTTTATCCGCTGCGGCATTGTATTCCAGCGGCAGGTTAAACTTTTTACCTGTTGCATCCGCATCGGGATTAGTGAAGCTGTGTTTGGCTCCCGGGTAGTTTATAAATTCGAAATCAACACCGGCATCTTTCATTTCTGCTTTCAGTGCAGTTATCTGTTCTGCTTTTACAAAAGGATCAGCCTCACCATTAAACACTCTGATGCGAGTTTTGATGTCACCCTTCTTTGCCGGGTTTTTAGTCGCGATACTGCCATGGAAGCTGGATACACCTTTCAGCTCAACACCCATGCGCGCCATGTTCAAGACCACGCCGCCGCCGAAACAGTAGCCCATCGCGGCCAGTTGATCGGCCTCCACATTGGGCTGTTGTTTGAGTGTATCCATCGCCGCTGTGAAACGGGCTTTGGCTAACGGCATATTTCCTGCTACTGCACTGGAGAACTTGCCGGCATCATCCGGGTGCTCCGCGTTTTTTCTATCTCCATACATATCCACTGCAAATGCTACGTAGCCTTCTTTTGCCAGCATTGTCGCCTTATCGCGCGCGTGTTTATTGTG
>CBDUKK010000399.1:0-1770 GCA_965367795.1 uncultured Gammaproteobacteria bacterium | reverse complement strand
ACGGTGCGATGCGTGAGCCGCGCCTGGGTTTTCTTGATTACATGCTTCGCGATTACCATCCGCACAGTGATAAGGATATCGTGTTCATACCGGTCGGCATAAATTATGATCGTGTCATCGAAGACAGGAGCCTGGTCCGGCGTCTGGATGATTCTGCCGAGAAGCGATCAGCCTGGTTCGTGATCAAGACAACCGCCAGTTTCATCTTTAAAAATGCCCTGTTATCGCGGAAGAACCGCTGGCTGCGCTTTGGTTACGCCAGTGTCAATTTCGGCGAGCCGTTATCGGCAAAAAAATATTGCGAGGAAAATGATATCGACTTCAGCGCACTGCAAACCGAACAGCGGTTTGCAGATGTGGGGAAACTGGCAGATATCATAATGGATGACATCACCGCGGTGGTTCCGGTGACGCCTGTTGCTCTCGTCTGTGAGGCCCTGGTTAAAAACCGGCATGAATGGAAGAGCGAGCTCGAACTAAAATCGTTCTGCTCTCAGAGAGTCGACCAGATGGAGGACGCCGGAGCACCGGTCAGTATATCGCACAGTGCGTTGGAGAGCGTGCTCAGCTCGGCCTTCGACGCCCTCATCGGGCGAGGACTGGTCGAAGAAAAAGACAACCTGTACCGGATGAAAGAATCTGAAACGGATATCGTAAATTATTACGCAAATTCGATCATCCAGTGGCAGTAATCATATTAACTAAGAACAGGGTTATTTACCTTCAGTCGCTAACTCGGCTTCAGTTTTAAGGCCAAATTTTTTCATCAGCCATGCGGGTGGGCAGAAGCCGGTGAACGAGCTCTGAAAACAGTTGAAGCCGATAAACAGCGTGAACCACGTCCAGTTAGGATGATGGAATAATGCGAGCAGTGAGGTCAGCATAACCATGATGCCTCCAAATGCAAAAAGTGTACGTTCTACAGACATAGTGTTTCTCCGAGGTTGAATTTATATGATTGGTCTTGAAGCAGGGGTTATAGTTTTATGTAAATGTAGCCTTCCTGTTGCAGCTTGACTATCGTTACGATACCACCTTCTTTCAGTATGGATACACCTTCGACGAGGCGGTCTTCGTTAACGTTGTTGTTACTCATGGCGTAGTGGCATATACCGATACTCGCATTTTGCTCACGCATACTCTTTACTTTTTCCTCGATTAATTTATTGCCACTCAACCTCGCTGTCACGGCCCGGCCATTGATGACTACCTGTATGTTGACATCATCCCCCAGGCCTTTTCTGAGGTTGATGATGTTTTTTTCAAGATGCGGAATCTTTGCCTTGTCATTCAGGTGCAGCAGTACATTGATGTTATCTGCCAGTGCAGTCTCAAATGGCAGTAGCGTCAGAAAAGTCAGTAAGTAAATGATTTTTATCATATTCTTGCTCTAAAAGATGAAGGTGATGTATCAGCTTTTAATCTTGTACCGTTATATGTATGTGCCAGGGGACTCTGCAATATGTTTTCTCTTGTCACCAGGGCTGTTTTTCATGCTGCAGTATTTACGCGATTTTCCATGTACCTGGTTCAACAGGTTACAGTATTGTATAGCATTATTGAATATCGCAGGATGATACCAGCATAAACGATGGCCGATTATTGGCAGGCATAAAGATCTAAGTTGTACCAATAGGAGATTGCTAACTCGAGATGCATCATTTATCTTCTAGAAGCCTGGACATATCTTTGAATGCTTAAGCACGATTGATCGGTAATACAGGCCAAAGCAGGCGGCGAGGTGTGTTTCGGATCAGATGGACCGCAATG
>CBDUKK010000398.1:0-1817 GCA_965367795.1 uncultured Gammaproteobacteria bacterium | reverse complement strand
GTTTGCAGAGCTCACCGGCCGTGCTTACCACCTGTTCGATTATGTCGGCACTGCCGATGCTGAAACAGTGATCGTGCTGATGGGTTCCGGCGCAGAGACTGCCGAGGAAACTGTTGATTATCTCAACCGGCAGGGTGAAAAGACCGGTCTGCTCAAGGTGCGCCTGTTCCGGCCCTTCGATGCGGCAGCTCTGTTGCAGGCATTGCCTGCAACAACACGAGCCATCGCCGTACTCGATCGCACCAAGGAACCGGGCGCTGACGGTGAGCCGCTATACAAAGATATCGTCACCGCGTTGGCGCAGTCTGATCCCGCCGACATCGAATTCGAGCAACGACCAAAAGTCATCGGTGGCCGCTATGGCCTGTCATCGAAAGAGTTTACACCGGCGATGGTTAAAGCGGTGTTTGATGAGTTATCCGCAGCACAACCAAAAAATCATTTCACTATCGGTATCCATGACGACGTCACCAACAGCAGCCTTGGCTGGGATGTCGATTTTCGAACCGATGCGCACGAGGATAGTTTTCAGGCAGTATTCTATGGCCTGGGCAGCGATGGTACGGTCGGCGCGAATAAGAACAGTATCAAGATCATCGGCGAGTCCACCGATAAATATGCACAGGGTTATTTCGTCTATGACTCGAAAAAATCGGGTGCGGTCACCGTCTCACACCTGCGCTTCGGTGACAATCCCATTCATTCTTCCTACCTGATCGACAGCGGTGATGCTGATTTTATTGCCTGCCATCAGCCGGTGTTCCTGGAGCGTTACCCGATGCTCGATAAAGCGGCCGATAATGCCGTGTTCCTGCTGAATACGTCGCTGCCCCCGGAAGACGTCTGGCAGAGCCTGCCTGAGGATATGCAGCGGCAGGTCATCGATAAAAACATTCGTGTCTATTGCATCGATGCCTATAACATCGCGACGCTTACCGGTATGGGTAACCGCATCAATACCATCATGCAGACCTGCTTCTTCTCTATCTCCGGTGTGCTGCCCGGTGATGTCGCGATAAAAGCCATCAAAGATGCGGTAGAAAAAACCTATGGCAGAAAAGGCAAGCGCCTGGTCGAACTAAACTTCAAAGCCATCGATGAGACACTGGCTAACCTGCATGAAGTCATCATTCCGCAGAAGGTCGATGCCAGCTTTGAGCTGACTAATGTTATCGCTGATACGGCGCCAGAATTTGTCAGAAAAGTGACCGGCGAGATCATCGCCGGTCGCGGTGACCAGATACCGGTGAGCCTGTTTCCGGATGACGGCACCTATCCACTCGGCACCGCCGCGTTTGAGAAACGCAATATCGCACAGGAGATTCCCGTGCTGGATGAGAACCTCTGTACCCAGTGCGGCAAGTGCCCACTGGTATGTCCACATGGTGTGATCAGGAGCAAGGTGTATGACGAAAGTTTGCTCAGCGGGGCTTCGAATACTTTTAAATCGATGGTGATCAAAGGCAAAGATTTCCCGCAGGGTCTGCGCATGAGTTACCAGGTAGCGCCGGAAGACTGTACCGGTTGCGGACTGTGTGTCGATATCTGCCCGATACGCGACAAGTCCAATGCCAGCCATAAAGCACTGAACATGGTGCCTTACACCCCCGAGCTGCGGCAGCAGGAAAAAGTAAACTGGGACTATTTTCTTAGCCTGCCGGAATATGATCGCACAGCCGTAAAAACCGGCACCATCAAGGGCGCGATGATACTGCAGCCGCTATTTGAATTTTCAGGTGCCTGTGTCGGTTGTGGTGAAACCCCCTATATAAAACTGGTCAGCCAGTTGTTCGGTGACCGTATGGTGGTGGCGAATG
>CBDUKK010000397.1:0-1826 GCA_965367795.1 uncultured Gammaproteobacteria bacterium | reverse complement strand
CGCATCATCGCTTCGACACGCGCGGCATTGATGGCTTTCTGGTTGATGACTTTTGGATACAGCGGGTACATCTTGTCGACCAGCAGTGCATATTGTTTTGCCTGAATTTCCAGTACTTCGCGCTGCGCGTCTCTCAAAAAATCCAGTACCAGCAAATAAGGTGAGAGCCAGTTGATAAATGCCTCGACCAGGGTTTCGTCAGGCTTGTGCCTCCACTGTTGCTGGACCAGCATCTTCGGAAACAGCCTGGCTGAAAGCTCGCGTTCAGCCAGATCATCGTTCAGGTTGATACCGCTCACCCCTTTACCATAGTCGAGATTGTCTCTATAGAACCATTGTGCTGATGGCCGCTCGCCGGCGCGCTGATTGATGATGCTGTTGAGCAGGTCACCAGCGCTTGATGATTGCTCACCGGTCAGTGAAAACTCTTTCATGAACTCCTGTTTGCAACGCAGTCCCGCCTCCCATGCCAGGTTTTCAGGGCTATGGATCTCTGCTTCATTGCACACGCTGTCGAGCAATGCCAGTGGCTCGCTGGTTTTTTCATCGAGCAGCCAGAGCTCGTATTTATCTTTGAACGGGAAAGGACATCGGTCTGAGTATTTCTGCACGGTGTCTAATAGAGCGTTGCCGATCGCCTGGATTTCACTGTAGTGATAAGAAGCGATGAGTGGCGAGCGCCTTAAGCCGGATTCGGCATTCCAGTCACCAAAACGGATGTCCGGCATCTCGATCTCGAAAAATTCTTCCGGATCATCCGTCGGGCAATCGAAGTTGTCGTGGATATAGAGTATCCAGTTGCTGCCATCGATGGTGACAGCATCGGCACCGCCGATGGAGATGATGTTCATTACGCCACGGAACGGATTAAGGATTCTCTGACTGTAGCAATTGACTGGCATAGTTAAAATCTAGCTGAAATTTGCCAAATTTACACTGATTTTCGTCTAAATAAGTGGCTTTACAGCAGTATGCTTACCAGGTAATGCTTTGAATAGTGATAGTCTAATTATAGGAAGCCAGTCGCATTTCTTGATATATATCAAGAAATTATCAGATATGTGGGAGTAGTGTCAGCGATTAACTGAATCGACAGGAGAGTCAGATGCTGCAAAAAGGTGATAAGACGATACTGGTCAATGTTGCAAAAGTGATCGGTCTATTGATCGTGGTGACGATTATTTTAATGATTGCCGCCAGCAATATAGGTAGTATGCAATAAGCGACTGTTTGACCGAGGGTATGTGTAAAGGGGCTATAATAAGCAGTTATGGACAGGGTCGCTCTTGCTATTACGTTACTGGTGGTCGTCATCTGCGGTGTCATCGCATTTCTTCGTGTGTATTACGGGAACCAGCCCTGGAGCCTGTAGGCACTGTCTAAATTGCGCGTTTTCTGCTAAGGTTACCGGCCTTTTTTCAGAGCAAACCGGACCGAGACATGCAAATCGAACAAAATTCTGTAGTAACACTTCATTACACGCTTAAAGACAATGACGGCAATATCATTGACCAGTCAGATGATGGCAGCTTCCTGTACCTGCATGGCGCGATGAATATTATTCCGGGTCTGGAAAATGCGTTGTCTGGAAAGTCAGCCGGTGATGAGATCTCTGTGAAAGTATCGCCAGAAGAAGGTTACGGTGAAAAAGACCCGCAGCGTATCCAGGAAGTGCCAAAAGAGATGTTCGATAATGCTGCTGAGATCAAGCCGGGTGTTCAGTTTCATGCGCAGGGTCCAGATGGCAATGCGGTCGTGGTCACCGTTGTTGAAGTAAAAGACGAGGCTGTCGTGATCGATGGCAATCACGCGCTGGCTGGTATGGA
>CBDUKK010000396.1:0-1829 GCA_965367795.1 uncultured Gammaproteobacteria bacterium | reverse complement strand
CTGGTCGTAGATAGTAGCGAATATGTCATGTATCTTAGCCGAATACCGATCCCTCACCAGGTCTCTGACAAGTATAAAGTTTCCGAATACCGTAGTTACATCGAGATAAATGCCTACCATGTCGGGCTGTTACGCATATACAGGAACCTCCCTGAAAGCGAACTAGACTGGGCCGAAAATATAGAAGAATTAAAGCTGTTGTATAATGGCATCAAGATTCATGCGGCGGAGGCGAATAGCCTGATCGGTCAGCGTGTGATCAACGTTGAAGATGTTGATAAAGTGAAAATCCAGATTGCGCCCAACAGGTAAGGGCATTTCTAGCAACATCGTAAAAAATCACTCAATAACGAATTTACCTTAAATGATGCAAACTGCAGGGTAATCTTGAAACAAACTAATCATTTTTTCGCGACCTGTTCGAAAGGTGTTGAAGACCTGGTCCTCAAGGAACTCGAACTTTTAGGGATATCCGACACTAAAATTCATACCGGTGGTGTAGCTTTTGATGGAGACATTCTGTCTGCATATAAAGCCTGTCTGTGGACTCGAGTCGCCAGTCGTATACTGCTGCAGCTCAAGGAGTTCACGATATCATCAGATGATGACTTATATAATGAAATAATAAGTGTCGACTGGTCTCAGCACTTTGCAGAATATAATACCCTGTCGATAGACTGTTTTAGTTCGCACTCGACGGTATCAAACAGTCATTTTGCTACGCTTCGAGTTAAAGATGCTATCGTCGATCAGTTTATGAAAAACGCTGATGAAAGGCCGTCTATCGATAGAGAAAACCCTGATATCAGGATCAATGTTTACCTCAGTGATAAACAATGCCTGTTATACCTGGATCTATCGGGTGATGCCTTGCATAAACGTGGTTATCGTCAAAGCGCGGGAAGTGCGCCATTACGTGAGACACTGGCAGCATCGATGCTGTATCGAGCCAAATGGGATAGCTTTTATGAGCAGGGCCTGCCTTTTTATGATCCGATGTGCGGCAGTGGGACGCTGTTGATCGAGGCAGCCTGGATGGCGGCAAATACTGCGCCGGGACTATTGCGGGAACTGGAGGATCCAGAACGCTGGGGTTTCATTCACTGGAAATTATTTGACCGTGAAGCATGGCAGTCAGTAGTGCAGGATGCGCAGGAAAAACAACGCGCCGGGCTGGGCGATGTGCCCGTGATCTGTGGTAGTGACAACAGTGAACAACTCGTTGGTATCGCGCGAGAAAATATCAGGGCGGCGGGGCTCTCTGGCCTGATAAAAGTCTCCTTACAGGATGCGACACAAGACCTAAAGCCGTGCACAGAAGAACATGGCCTGCTGGTGACAAACCCGCCGTATGGTAAACGGATCGGTCAGGTGCAGGTGCTACGTACCCTGTATCATCGTTTCGGTGAGCAGCTGAAAGCCGGTTTCGATGGCTGGACAGCTGTCATCATCACCTCTGAGCCGGAACTTGCCAGGAGTATAGGGTTGCGCGCGTTCCGTAAGAATACCTTGTATAACGGTGCGTTGAAGTCCGTGCTCTATCAATACCGGTTAAACTCGCTGTCCAGGCCTGCATTCGAAAAGTCAGATGATGCCGCTGGCTCTGCTAACAATGTAGATGTTAGATCTGATGTGGCTGAACCTGGCAGGAAATCCGAACACTCGCTGATGTTCGCCAACCGTCTGAAGAAGAATTATAAACATCTGAAAAAATGGGCCAGGAAAAATGATGTCACCTGTTATCGCGTCTATGATGCTGACATACCTCAGTATGCCGTAGCCATCGATATATATGAGCAGTGGGTCTATGTGCAGGAGTATAAAGCGCC
>CBDUKK010000395.1:0-1839 GCA_965367795.1 uncultured Gammaproteobacteria bacterium | reverse complement strand
CATGCCAAAGCGATCTTTATCAGTTATTCTAGCTTGAATTGTTCGTCGTTTTTTCGCCATGATTCAGGATACCCTGTGGTAATGACATCCAGTCGTATATTTTATAATAATTATTGATGAATTATTATAGTTCTTCACTCACGATTATGTGCGAAGTTGGTGATTTTTTTAGGAATTTAATACGTGCCTGCATCGCTGAGGTCATATGGATATCACCATCGGCATCGATCAGCATGGCATAGCGAATGCCCATTTTTTTTGCAGTCATTATCCAGTGCTTGCTGCCGGCAACAAATAGCGCGGTGGCAGCTGCATCCGCGAGACCGGCGTCACCATGTATGACCGTTACAGATTGTGCGTCGTCTGTCGGGTACCCTGTCTCGGGATTGAGGATATGATGGTATCGCTGCCCCTGGTAAAAATACACGCGCTCATAGTCTCCGGAAGTGAACACGCTTTCATCGTCCATCACCTCTACGCTCGCCAGCACCTCGTCGGAGCGTGGGTGCCTGATGCCGATATTCCAGGCCCGGTCGCCATGTTTACCGATCACGCTCAGGTCACCACCGGCGTTGATTATAGCGTTCTGCACACCTAACTTTTTAAGTTGTTCGATCTCCAGGGCGATGGCGTAACCCTTGGCGAATGCACCGAAATTTAATGATACCGCGGGGTTTTTATTGATTATTCGTCCATGCCTGTCGAAGGATAGATCACTCATCTTCGGTTTTTTTTCAACCAGTGCACGTATAAGCTCATCAGCTGGCGGTTTTATGTCTTTCTCCTGGTATCTATGAAACTGCCACAGGTTGATCAGGTTTCCGATCGCCGGATTAAAGTAATTGTTGCTCTGCTCGCTTAATGCTATCGAAGATGTGATCAATGGTAGTAGATGTGGCGGCACGCTTATGCCTTCATCACTCGTTCTGGTCTCTGATAATTGCCTGTTCAAATGAGCCAGGTCACCCTGGGTCCATGGTGACCACTGTTGATGGTATTGATCAAAATCTTTTTGTAGCAGTTGGAAAGCAGTCTCAGCCAGTTCTTTATCGACACCATATATCGTTATATCGACCAGGGTGCCGAAAGTGAAGATGCTGTAGTTATATTGTTTTGCCGGCTGTTCGCAGGCGCTTAGTAGAGCGATGCCTATCATCAGCCTGAAGATCAGGCCGAAACGGTACAAGGCTGACACCTCGTGTTGCGAGATGGTTTTTATTTTAAGTGCTGCTCTATACATCGCATTAAATCACCAGCGATATCCAGTGAGTATATCTGGTCGAGTTCGCGGATACAGGTCGGGCTGGTGATATTGATCTCTGTCAGGTAGTCACCGATGATGTCGATACCTGCAAACAGTATGCCCTGTTGTTTAAGTACAGGACCGACCTGTTGGCATATCCACTGATCGCGTTCACTGAGTTCTACCCCGATACCAGTGCCACCAGCTGCCAGGTTGCCGCGGGTTTCTCCCGACGCGGGTACCCGTGCCAGCGCATAGGGTATCGCTTCACCATCTATTAGCAGAACGCGTTTGTCACCCTGGCTGATCTCAGGGATAAACTGTTGCGCCATGACCATGCGGCTCTCCTCTTGTGATACGGTTTCGAGTATCACTGACAGGTTAGGGTCGTCAGGGTTGACGCGGTAGATCGATGCTCCGCCCATGCCATCGAGAGGTTTTAAGATGACATCCTGCTGCTCTTCCTGGAATCGCTGCATGACGAAGTCGCGTAAGCGTGACTTGCTGCGGCTGACCAGGAAAGGGGTGCAGCACTGTGGGAACCGGGTAATGAACATCTTCTCATTATTATCACGCAGGCTGGCAGGCCGGTTAAC
>CBDUKK010000394.1:0-1852 GCA_965367795.1 uncultured Gammaproteobacteria bacterium | reverse complement strand
GCGCCGCAGGCACCGGTGGCTTTTCATCACTGGCCAGGTTGATGCTCAACAGCACTATCAGAACAATGTGCACCACAATGACCAGTGCCAACGCCCAGGGGTTGTTCTTTATTTCGCTTAGTAATCCGGAACTCATTGTTATTTCTACTATTTCAGCCCGGCTTATGGCTGCTCAGTCATCAGCCCTACTTTTTCTACACCAGCAGACTGCAACAGCACCATCGCTGTAGTCACTGATCCATAATCCGCATCTTTATCACCCCGGACCAGTATGGGTGTCTGTGGTTTCTGTTTCAACACCAGGGCAATCCGCTGCATCACCACATCGTCGCTCACCGGCTTTTTCAGGTCATCGCCGATGTTTAGATAATAATCACCGGTCTTGCTTACCGTCAGTATCACCGGCTCCTGTTGCTCCGGTGGCAGTGAATTAGCGGATACTTTTGGCAGTTCTATCTCTACACCCTGCTGTACGATAGGCGCCGTAATCATGAAGATGATCAGCAGTACCAGCATCACATCGATATAAGGCACCACGTTGATCTCTGAAACTGCCCGGCGCTTTTTACTCATAATACAGCTCCATCAAGCCTTTGCATCACGACTGCTCATCTGAGGCATTACTCTGACGCTGCAGGATTGTCGCAAACTCTTCGGCAAAGTTCTCATAAGTACTCGACAGACGATCGACACTCTCTGCATATCGGTTGTACGCTATAACAGCAGGAATAGCCGCGAACAGGCCCATAGCGGTGGCGATCAGGGCCTCTGCGATACCAGGAGCGACCATTGCCAGGCTGGCATGCTCGACAGCGCCCAGGGCGATGAATGAACGCATGATACCCCATACCGTACCAAACAGGCCGATATAAGGACTGATCGAGCCGATAGTAGCCAGTAATGCCAGGTGTGAATTCAGGTGGTCTTCTTCACGTGCAACAGCCACTTTCATACTACGCTGAACACCGGCCAGCATCATCTCAGGGTTGGTCTTATTTTTATGGGTGCGAACAAATTCAGAAAAACCGGCTTCAAATATTTTTGCTATACCACGTCGTTCTGTATTTTTGCGCTTTACCTGCTGATAGAGGTCAGACAGGTTTATACCTGACCAGAACTGGTCCTCAAACCGGATAGCCTCTGCCCTCGCCAGCTTTAATACCTTGTATTTGAGCACGATGACAATCCATGACAGCACCGACGCACTCAGCAGTATCAACATCACTACCTGCACTAAAATACTGGCACGTGTTACCAGTGAAAACAGGGACATATCAGCTTCCACAATGAATCTCCTTTCTTATCTTCTCTATTATTGGTGCAGGAATACTCTGCGGAGTGAATTTTTGCGCATTTAGACAGGCGATCTTTATCTCTGCTTCAGACAACAGGCACGATTTCGCGTCTGGCGCTGACCCGGCATGGTGTGATGACTCGAGAAAAACAGATTGTTTAAAATGGATACTGGCTTTTCCCAGTGAAGTAATCGAAGTGACCACGTTTAATCCGTCATTAAATCTGGCAGGTTTCTTATATTGAATATTGGCGCTATGCACCGCGAATATAATTCCCAGCTCTTGTTGTAATTGGTCCTGCTCGTAACCGATACTGCGCAGAAACTCTGTACGCGCACGCTCCATAAACTTCAGATAATTGGCGTAATAAACCACACCTCCGGAGTCTGTATCTTCATAATAGACACGTACTGGCCAGGAAAATTCCCGTACCGCTACATTTTTATTCGAACTCATCGCTTAGTTTTATTATTATTGTTTTACAGGGTCGGTACCGGATGCCTTTATCTCGTTTACATCGCTTATTCGAACAGGTCCTGTTCTTGAACAGCCTCTTT
>CBDUKK010000393.1:0-1868 GCA_965367795.1 uncultured Gammaproteobacteria bacterium | reverse complement strand
TGCTTTTTATCATGACTCGACCGACATCAGTAATGCCGAGCACCGCGAGATTGCTGCGCACCGCATGATCGCCAAGATGCCCACCATCGCCGCGGCCAGCTACAAACATTCGATCGGCGAGCCGCAGGTATATCCTGATAACTCCCTTAGTTATACCGGCAATCTTTTACGTATGATGTTCTCCGTGCCCTGTGAGCCTTATGAGATAGACCCTATCGCTGAAAAAGCGCTAGACCTGATATTCATCCTGCATATCGATCATGAGCAAAATGCCAGTACTTCGACGGTTCGCCTGGCTGGAAGCTCTCGCGCCAATCCATTCGCCTGTATCGCTTCTGGCATAGCGGCTTTATGGGGACCAGCGCATGGCGGCGCCAATGAAGCCGTATTAACGATGTTAGATGAGATCGGTCACATTGATAACATACCCAAATTTCTCGAGCGCGCAAAAGATAAAAAGGATCCGTTCCGCCTCATGGGTTTTGGTCACCGGGTCTATAAGAACTATGACCCTCGCGCAAAGATCATCCGGCAGATGTGCCATGACGTGCTGGAAAAACTTGGCGATAAAAATGACCCGACTTTTGAGCTGGCGCTGCGACTGGAAGAAATTGCACTGAACGACGACTATTTTGTACAGCGCAAACTTTATCCCAATGTTGATTACTATTCCGGCCTTATCTACAAAGCGTTAGGTATTCCCAACAACATGTTCACCGTGATGTTTGCCATCGCCCGAACCGTCGGCTGGGTTTCACAATGGACGGAGATGATCGCCGAAGAAGATCAGCGCATCGGTCGTCCGCGCCAGTTATATGTTGGCCCGGCAAAACGTGATTATACCGAGGTCAGCGAACGCTAATAACTAAACAGATAGGCAAACAGGCAAGCTTTTTACGATCAGATACAGCTTAGATGATGGTAATAATGCATCGACGGCACCTTTACTCGCTCTGTCAGAGATTCTGTGCGCCAGTTAAGTCTGGTTCATGCAGAGCAACAGTATCCTTACAGCAGAACATGGTGGAAACCGTTTTTCTGATGACACGCTGAGGTAATCAATACCCAAGTTTTTTCGATGCAAAATCATATTAAATTCGAATTATATATATGGAACAACAACGTAGTAAAGAAGTCATTAGGTAACACACTTTTGATCTTCACAACTTGCGGATGGCTGCTTACTCATTCGCCCATATATAGACAGGAGAATTTATATCATGAGTTTAAATAATTTACTCAACCAGTTTCTTGGCTCTACTTCGTCATCCCCAACAGATAATCAGGGGCAGTCACAGGGAATTTCACAAACCTTATCCAGCCTAGCCAGCAATATTCCAGGTGGCCTCGCTGGTGGTGCCGCGGCCGGTGGAATCATGGCTCTACTGATGAGCAATAAATCTGCACGCAAGGCTGCCGGTACGGCAGCTAAATACGGTGGTGCGGCCATGCTCGGTGGTCTTGCTTTCAAGGCCTATCAACAATGGCAGAGCAACGATCCTGCGGCTGCACAAAAGGCAGCTAGTGGACAGGCACCAGCCAGTAGCGAGGGCACGTTTCATCAACAGGCCATCAACGATTCCACAGAAAGTGAAAGCGATTTTGAGCTGACTGTTGTCAAGGCAATGATTGCTGCAGCCAGGGCGGATGGACATATCGATGCCCAGGAGCAACAGCGTATTTTTCAGGCAGTGGATAAAATGGACCTGTCCTCGGAAGACAAAGGGCTGGTTTTTGATTACCTGCAAAAAGATATCTCTATCCAGGAGCTGACAAAAGGCATCAGCTCAATGGAGCTTAAAGCCGAGATCTACCTCGCTTCCTGTCTCGTCATCAATCCCGATCATCCTGCAGAACGGGAACACCTG
>CBDUKK010000392.1:0-1874 GCA_965367795.1 uncultured Gammaproteobacteria bacterium | reverse complement strand
TATAAAGTGCCTTTTAATTTTATAATCATGGTTGTCATGACAGAGGCGTGATGCGGGCGATATCCGGTGAAAAGTTGCAGGCCGAATCGATAAGAACGGGTGTCCTGGCAGCCAGTGGAAGAAACATCGATGTGGTGGTGCATGACTCCGTGGATTCAACCAATGCCTGGTCATTGCAACAATGCAGAGCAGGTAAAGTTCTGCCGTTTGCGTGCTTCGCAGAAGAGCAGACATCGGGCAGGGGGCGGCGTGGCAAACAGTGGCTGATGCAGGCGCACAACAATATTGCGATGAGCCTGTCATGGCCGTTCGTCCTGTTGCACCAGCCAATACATTTGTTGCCTTTATCTATATCGATGGCAATCGTGGACACATTAGAGAGTCTCGAACTGGGTGATGTGCAGGTGAAGTGGCCAAATGATGTATATGTCAGAGGCAGGAAGATAGCCGGGGTTTTGATAGAGACGCAGCCCGTAAGAAAAAATCAGCTGGATGCGGTCTGTGCTGATGTGAATCACGTGGCTGCGGTAATTGGTGTTGGCTTAAATTATGATATGTCTGTATTGAGATATGATGAGTCGCTTGATTTGCCGGCATTGACAGATATTTGCCATGAACTTGAATCGGGTCACGAGGGGAATACGCCGCAGCGTTCACTGGTGGCTACGCTTTTGTTGCAGCGAGTCGTTGAAGTGTGTCAGTCTTTTCAGCAGGATGCAGAACGATATCTCGAAAAATTTCGTGCACGATATGATTTTTGTCTGGGTAAGAATGTTGAGATCATTCTGGATAATGGTGAGGAGCGGTCAGGCCTGGCAGCAGGCGTGAATGACAAGGCTGAGTTGCTGGTGATGATCGATGGCAAACAGCATGTCTTCAACAGTGCGCAAGTAAGCGTAAGAGCATAATGATCTTAACCATCGATATAGGTAATAGCCGGATCAAGTGGGCCGCCTGGCTGACAGAAAGAATTATCGCTCGCGGTGTTTCCAGATATAGTTCTGAGAATGCTGCTGACGTTATCGACAGCTTATTTTCGGCGGTAGAGAAGCCGCAGCAGGTCTTTCTGGTGAGTGTTGCGGGTGAGCAGCTGTATCCAGTTTTGAGTGACTGGGTGCGACAGCATTGGGGGCTCCAGGTCGAGCGTCTAAAAACACAGAAACAGTTCGGCAATATCATCAACGCCTATGATGATCCGTCTAAGCATGGTGCGGACAGGTGGGCTGGAATTATTGCGGCATGTTCGCATTTTCCTGGTTCGTCAGTCTGTGTTATCAGTGCCGGTACCGCTATCACAATTGATCTGGTAGAGAAAGGTGGGCGACACCTGGGCGGGTATATCTTGCCGTCTTACACGACGATGCATGATGCACTGCTGGGTGATACGGCGAATATAGTGTCATCGTCCGAAGTGCAGTATCATGATCAGGGGATTCCTGATAATACCGATGATGCGGTCAACCAGGGGTTGCATAGATTGATACAGGCGGGTATCCGAGAGTTATGCCAGCTCGCACAGGACAGGATGGACGGGCCGGTGCAGCTGGTGCTGACCGGTGGTTTTGCAAAAAACATACTCGGGTATCCTGATATGCCATCGATGCATCATATGCCGGACCTGGTGATGCAGGGTTTATATGACATAATGAAACAGAAAAGGACTCAAAAGAGTTAGATATGCGTTGGTTGTTCTTATTAGTTCTATGCCTGAATCTTGCCTATATCGCCTGGGAGATGAATAAATCCTCAGATAGTTATGTTGATGTGGCGCCGCTAAAAAATGTTCCGCCTATCGTTCTTCTCAGTGAATTGAAGCAACAGCCTGCTCAGCCCACGTCGCAATCAGCAGAGAAAGCTCCGCTTATACAAGGCGG
>CBDUKK010000391.1:0-1891 GCA_965367795.1 uncultured Gammaproteobacteria bacterium | reverse complement strand
ACGGTCGAACAGCTCGAGGGGAAATACCCGGTACTATACGAACATATCGTGCAGCAGCTTCAGAATCAGCTGGATCTTGCCGACCAGTGGATCGTTGCTCTCGGCGCCGGTACCGCCAAGCAGCGGGTAGCCCAGCTGTTATTGGTACTTGATAAATTTTTCGCTGATAATAATGATGAGTTTATATTGCTTAGCCGCGAGGACATGGCAGCGATGATAGGCATTGCCGTTGAGACGGTCAGCCGCATGATAGCCGAGTTCAAACGCCAGAAGATACTGTATAAGACCGATAACAAACTCTATATGTGTAACACGGTAGAGCTGTTAAAAATCGCCCAGCAAGATTGACAAGCAAACAGGACCGAATCGCGGGCTGTTTAATACTCACACAGCAGCAATGATTTACCAGTCATCGAAGGTGGCTGCTGTAACCCCATCAGCTGCAGTACCGTAGGCGCAACCGCGCTGAGGTCACAACCCGGACGCAGATGCCAGTTGGCCTCATCGATCACCAGGCAGGGCACCGGGTACAGGGTATGCTGGGTATGCGGTTCCTGAGTTACCGGATCGACCATCTCATCACAGTTGCCGTGATCTGCGGTCAAGATGACAGAGAAACCGGCTTCCTGGGCAGCGTCCAGCACCCGGCCGACTTCTGTATCCAGTGTTTCGACGGCCTTTATTACTGCTTCACGCACCGCGGTATGTCCCACCATATCGCCATTGGCGAAATTGACCAGGATAAAACCATACTCGCCCGATTCCAGTCCTTCGATGATCTTATCAGCGACACCTGCCGCACTCATCTCTGGTTTTAGATCATAGGTCGCCACATCGGGTGACGGCACCATGATATGTTCTTCACCAGCGAACGGCTTCTTTTTGCCGCCGTTAAAGAAATAGGTTACATGCGCATATTTTTCAGTTTCCGCACAATGCATCTGTTTGTAACCGGCGCGACTGACGACTGATGCCACCGTCGCCTGCGGGCGCTCAGGTGCATAACCGATCGGTAACAAAAACTCAGGGTCATATTCCGTCAGGCAGGTAACGAGTGCGCCTTCAAAATTGCCGGTATCAAATTCATCAAAATTTTCCTGGCTCAAGGCTGCGGTAAGCTGCCGTGAGCGGTCGTTGCGGAAGTTGAAGAAGATGACATTATCACCCGACTCGATCAGGTCTGCGCCTTCCAGTATAGTCGGTTCGATAAACTCATCGGTCTTTTCATGCGCATAGGCTGCCTCGATAGCATAGCGGGCATTTTCTGCCTGCGGGCCTTCACCCTTCACCATGGCATCCCATGCGAGTTTGGTGCGGTCCCAGCGGTTATCCCTGTCCATCGAATAATAACGGCCAGAGACGGTGGCGATACTGCCTTCGGCATCTTCCAGCAGGCCTTCGATATCAGCGAGGAAGGTCAGTGCTGACATCTGCGCGGTATCACGACCGTCTGTGGTCATATGTACCACGGGTTTTACTTTATTATCCGCACACAGTTTGATCAGTGCTTTGAGATGGTTGATATGGCTATGTACACCACCATTGGATGTCAGCCCTACGAGATGAACCGGGCGTTCATTTGCCGCAGCATCTTCCACAGCTGCGACCAGGGCGGCATTGGTAAAAAAGTCGCCACTCTCGATCTCATCATTGATACGGACAAGGTCCTGCCTGATAACCGAACCACTGCCCAGCGTCATGTGACCGACTTCCGAGTTGCCCATCTGGCCATCGGGCAAGCCGACCGAGCTGCCGCAGGCATCGAGGGTTGTGTGGGAATTTTTGGAAAAATATTCGTCTAAACGCGGCGTATTAGCTTCTTGAACCGCATTATTAATTCGACTTGGGTTGACACCAAAACCATCCAGTATGATCAGGAGGGTGGGTCTTC
>CBDUKK010000390.1:0-1895 GCA_965367795.1 uncultured Gammaproteobacteria bacterium | reverse complement strand
ATGAATAGCCGGTCTTCAGATAACTGCCTGAAATTGAGAAATATCTCATTTAGCTGGTTAGCAAGACACTGACCAAAAAGTGCAGAGACTTCCGGCGAGGTAATAAAATCACCTTTCTCACCGAACTTCTGCAGACCGCCGCTGTAATAACCGAGACCCGGCTGATACAGAGCGATATTCATGAACTCGGAAAAGGGGATCCAGCCACCTGCCTGGTGGCAAGCCTTTTCTATACATCCGGTCAACAGCCGGCTACGTTTTTTTGCTTCGTCACCAGGTTCTGCTAAAGCTTGAATATCACTATTCTTCAAAGGTACAACCACATCGTAATATATGAGAGTATAGGCGCATTCGGAAAGACACCTGCGCATTTGAATTGATGATTCTAACGCAAATCACACGGCTAAAGACATGAACACTATAAAAACAGCACTGATCACCGGCGGCGCCAAGCGTATCGGTGCCGTAACCACGCAAACACTTCACCAGGCCGGTTACAACGTCATCATACATTGCCGTCTGTCGCGACAGGCAGCCGATGACCTTGCTACGGAACTAAATTCTAAGCGCGCAGATTCAGCAAGAGTCATCCAGGGAGACCTGAATATCGATACCGTATACGACCACCTGATCGAAGAGGCCTACCAGTGCTGGAACCGTCTAGATGTACTGGTCAACAATGCCTCAAGTTTTTATCCTACACCGATCGGTAGTATCACCCTCGCTGACTGGAACAACCTGGTCAATAGCAACATGAAAGCGCCGCTATTCCTGGCACAGGCAGCTGCACCATACCTCAAACAGAGCAGCGGAAATATTATCAATATGGTCGATGTACACGCTCAGCGCCCGATGAAAGAGCACCCGGTATACTGCGCGGCCAAAGCCGGGCTCGCCATGCTGACCATGTCTCTGGCAAAAGAACTCGGGCCGGAAGTGCGCGTCAACGGGGTTGCACCCGGGGCGATCTTATGGCCGGAAAATGACATGCCTGAACATACTAAAAACCTCATCCTGGAACGCACCTCTTTAAAAAGGCCAGGACAACCCATAGATATAGCGAAGACCATCCTGTTCCTGGTCAGGGATGGCGACTACATCACCGGACAGATAATCGCTGTCGACGGTGGACGAAGCATCAATATCTAAAATTTATCAGCGACAAAGAGAAACAAGATGAAGCATACCTACAGATCAATTACCCGTTTGCAGTTAACCGCTATCGCCCTGCTTGCATCGCTGGTAGTGAGCGCGTGCTCCGATAAAAGCAATGCAGTAGACATCCCGGTAACTGAAGTACCTGCCAATATCGTCAGTATCGTACAGAATACCTTACCCGGCATCTCGCTGACTGAAGCCGAAAAAGAAACCAGGGATGAAACCGTGATCTATGAGCTGAAAGGCAAACTGATCAACGGTAAGAAATACGAGATCGAGATCGCGGCTGACGGCACTATCATCGAGGTCGAACTGGAAGACTGATTCCAGCTCTCTCATAAGCCGATGCAGGAAAAAGGTAAACAGCGCGACTTCATCTCACGTGCCGGCATGAGCATGACGGTCATCGCCTGGATCATTTTTCTGGCGATGCTGTTCGGCGTTTTTGATTACCTGGTCACACAGCGCACTAATCCCAACCAGAACATCGTTACCACGATCGATGGTTACCAGAAAGAAATCGTGCTGCAGCGAAATGTCTACGGCCACTATGTTTCCAATGGCACCATTAACGGTAATACTGTTGTTTTCCTGCTGGATACCGGAGCCAGCGATATCGCCATACCTGAATCTATTGCGAATGAAATAGGTCTCGAAAAAGGACGCGATGTTTTTGTCAAGACAGCCAACGGAAACACACGTGCCTATCGCACGCGTCTGGATAGTGTCGCTCTCGG
>CBDUKK010000389.1:0-1924 GCA_965367795.1 uncultured Gammaproteobacteria bacterium | reverse complement strand
GCCCCGGCTTCTTCTGCGTTAACCGTACTTGAATGGCAGCAGCAAAAGATAGTTACTGTAACTATCAGAACATTTGTCTGTAGCCGGAGTCTTTTCACCAGGATATTAACTGAAATGCTGGCTGAGGATGTCCGCGCGTCGTTTTATATCTTCAGCAGCGAACAGGCAGCTGATCACTGCCGCCATATCTGCACGGTACTGCACTAGCTGATGAATGTTTTCAGTTGTGATGCCGCCGATAGCACAAACCGGTATGCCGAGATGTTTTTTGGCTTGCGAGATTATATCTGGGCCCGCGGTGATGGCATCAGGTTTTGTTGGAGAAGAAAACATGGTGCCAAACGCGACATAATCAGCAGAGTTTTTTTCAGCAGTGACTGCCAGTCCGATATCGTCGTAACAGGAGATGCCGATGATGGCCCTTTCACCGAGGCTCTGCCTGGCTTGAGCAATTTCCATATCATCCTGGCCAAGATGGACACCGTCAGCATTGACTGCTTTTGCCAGGTCGATATCGTCATTGATGATACAGGTTGCACCATATCCGGTGCATAGCTCACGCAGCATGTGTGCCTGTTGTAATCTCTTGTGCTGGTTATCAGACTTATCTCGGTACTGGATGATGCTGGCGCCGCCCATCAGCGCGGATTCGATCGCTTCGCTAAAATCTTCTTCAGCGATCAATCTTTCATCCGTTATTGCATAGAGACCTTTGAGTCTGTCTTTCGTGGCGATGGATGTTGCGGTCACTTCTCGTCCCAGAAGAAACGGTTAGGGTGGTATTGTCCCATGCCGATACGGTTGGCATGTACCAGTGTTTTGTGTGTGTATTCGAGTCCCTGCCTGACTGCGCCGAGTACGTCCTGACCGAGGGCGATCTGTGCTGCGATACTGGCTGCCAGCGTGCAGCCGGAGCCATGATACTTATGTGGCAGACGGTCATTATGAAAGGTCTGCAGTTCACGGTTATTGCTGAACAGGGTATGCACCACGTCCGGTGTCTTGCCGTGGGTGCCGGTCAGCAATATATATTCGACGTCTGATTCCAGCAGCCCCATTGCCGCAGCGGTGGGTGTATCAGAGCCAGGTGCCAGCGCGTGTACCTCGTGTATGTTCGGGGTAAGGATTTTGGTAAGCGGTAGTAATAGTGTTCGTACGGTATCGGCCAGGTCTTCGGTGCTCAAGGCGCCGTCGGTCTCGGTGCTGAATACCGGGTCATAGATTACCGGGATCTCAGGGTAGTCGGTCAGGATAGAGTGGATTGCCATCGCTATTTCAGCGCTGCCGACCATGCCGATCTTGATGGCTGATACCGGCATATCTTCCAGTATAGCCCTGGCCTGCTCGATGACGATCTCTGACGGCATGGGCGCAAATGAGATGACATCTACGGTATCCTGAACGGTCGCCGCAGTGATGATAGATGCCGCGACACAGCCATGGCTGCTTACGGTTTCGATATCTGCCTGGATGCCAGCGCCACCTGTCGGGTCAGCACCAGAAAAACACAGGACTACAGGGGGATTTTTTAATGTCATCGCTTACCTTGTTAGCTTATGCAGCCATCTTGATTTTTATACCGGCGACCACATAGTGATAGCTGGTTATTCTATTTAATGTTTTATGCAGTACTATTCTAACGTAATCAAGTGTGTGTACAATAGCTGCATTATTTCTGGAGGTAAGTATGTCATATAAAGTTTTGACCTGCATCGTGTGCGGTTATGTCTACAATGAGGAGCTGGGTGATGAGGAGCATGGTCTGGCTCCGGGAACACGTTGGGAAGATGTGCCTGAAGACTGGGAATGCCCTGACTGTGGTGCCGGCAAATCAGACTTCGAGATGACCGAGGTCTGAGTTTGTACTGGTGCATCTGGTAAAACATGGGAAAGGCTGTCACGATGACGGCCTTTTTTATATCCA
>CBDUKK010000388.1:0-1928 GCA_965367795.1 uncultured Gammaproteobacteria bacterium | reverse complement strand
GTGGGCGGGGATATTGGCGTCAGCCATAGCTGGCAGAGTGGCGTCAGTTACTGGGCGGCTGATGATATCGAGCGAGAATATGGCGGTCATGATCATGGCGGTGTCGGTGAGGTACCGCAATTTACCGGCGATAGCCAGGTGGTCGGTCTTAATGCTATCTATAAGTGGGCGCCGAATGGCAACTACCGTGAGCAGAGCCTGAAGTTGCAGTTTGAGTATTTCATACGGGATGAAGAGGGTGATCTACTCCTGTTAAACAGTAGCCCATTAGAGAGCAGCACGCTCGACAGCAAGCAGGATGGCTGGTATGCACAGGCCGTCTGGCAATTCGTAAGGACGTGGGCTATCGGTCTTCGTCTCGATGTGGTCGATAGTGATAATACGGGATCAGATGTCTCGGTGCTCGATGAAGCTGGTCTGGTAGCTGGAGGACATGAACCCAGGCGTGCCAGTATCATGGCGCAATGGCAACCGAGTGAATTCAGCCGTATCCGTCTGCAGTATAATCGTGATGAGTCTTATCAGCTGACCGATGACCAGGTCTTTTTACAATACACGTTTTCGATGGGTGCGCATGGCGCACACAAGTTCTAGGCGGGTCATCTGATGAAACTATTCAAAAGCATGATTTCTGTATTGTTGCTAACGGCTGTTGTACATGCTCATGCGGATGTCAATGTGTTTGCCTGTGAACCTGAATGGGCGGCGCTGGCAGAAGAGCTTGGCGGTGATCGTTTGACGGTTTATAGTGCCACGACATATATGCAGGATCCTCATCATATACAGGCAAGACCGAGCCTTATTGCTAAAGCGCGACGTGCAGATCTGGTCGTATGTTCTGGTGCGGAGCTAGAAGCAGGATGGTTGCCTCTGTTGTTGCGTAAGTCTGGTAATGCAAAAATTCAGAACAATCAGCCTGGAAATTTCACGGCCGCAGATTTTGTAGAGAAGCACGATGTGCCTGAAAAGCTGGATCGGAGTATGGGTGATGTACACGCAGAAGGTAATCCGCATATCCATACCAGTCCTGAAAATATCCTGCTGGTGGCTGATGCATTGTATAAGAGACTCGCTGAGATCGATGCCGAGAACGCTGCAGTTTACCTGGCACGTTATCAGTCGTTTGAAAAAAAATGGCAGCAGTCTATCGAGCAGTGGAAAGCGAAAGCCGATGATCTACGCGGCGCAAACATCGTTACACATCATTCTTACTGGACTTATCTGAACGACTGGTTAGGCATGCATGTACTGGCTGCATTAGAACCTGTTCCCGGAGTCTCACCCAGCAGCAGTTACCTTGCCAGGTTAAAAAAAAGTCTGAGCCAGCAGCAGATAAAGATGATCTTGCATGTATCCTACGTCAGCGACCGGCCTTCGCAGTGGCTGGCGGAACAGACCGGCGCACCTGTTGTCGCTCTACCTGCAACGGTCGATTACCAGGGCGGGCAAACTTTAACGCAATGGTTTGATGAGGTGATACAACGACTGCTGGTGGTGAAATGATGGATGCAGGCAGTATGTTAGACGGTCTGGATGTGAGTATACTGGCACCCGCTTTTCTCGCGGGAGTCATAGTATTGATGACGCATATCCCCCTTGGTCGAGAAGTGCTAAAGCGTGGCATCATCTTTATAGATCTGGCCATTGCTCAGATTGCAGGTTTTGGTGTGATAGTCGCGTTCCAGTTTGGCTGGGACATGCATGGTATTGAAGCACAGGTCGCTGCTGTATTGAGTGCATTACTCGGTGCGTGGTTATTGCATGCAATCGAGAAAAAAGCCGGTGCGCACCTCGAAGCGTTGATCGGAGTCAGTTTCGTACTGGCAGCAACGGCGAGTCTGCTGTTGCTGGCTAATAACCCGCATGGTGGTGAGCATATCAAAGAGTTGCTGGTTGGGCAGATCCTGTGGGTAGACTGGTCACAGGTA
>CBDUKK010000387.1:0-1934 GCA_965367795.1 uncultured Gammaproteobacteria bacterium | reverse complement strand
TCGAACAGGTGGTAACCAGAGATTTCCCCTTTTTTGGTGCCTGTTCCGGTAACGGTCTGCTGGGCAATTATCTGGGTACAGCCATCACCACAAAATATGGCGAAGCTGTCGGTTGTGTTACTCTGGTAATCACCGAAGCTGGCAAGGAGGATAAGCTACTCGAAAGCTTGCCAGACCAGATCGATGCTCTGCTCGGCCACAAGGAAGCCTGCGATTCGACTCCAATAGGTGCGGTATTACTGGTGACTGGTAATAAATGTCCGGTGCAGATGTTTCGCGTCGGTGAGAACGTTTATGCTACCCAGTTTCACCCTGAAGGCGATGCCGAAGAATTCATGCTGCGGATCGATACCTATGCAAATCACGGCTATTTCGAACCGCATGAAGCGGATGCGTTAAAAAGAGAAGTCTGTAAAAAACCTACACCGTATGCACAGGAGATACTCAGACGGTTTGTCGAGTATTATCTTAAGTGAATAGGGGGTAATATGAAGCGTGTTGTTGTCGCGATATAAACCCTTGGCTCCACTAAAATGATACTAACAAACAGTCTATAGGCCCAGCGCAATGGATGTTCGTAAATTTGTTCATATAAGATCGAATGAAAAACACTACATCTACCTCTTTATCGCCTCGATCGTATTAGTCGTCTGGCAGTACTTTGGAATGTCACTGAACCTGGTTGTTGTTCCTGATGCTGCAACGCTTGACAGGGCAACGGTATATAGCGATCCGATAAATGGAGGGCTTTCAGGGACACGGCTGACGAACGAAGCGGGCGAGACCCTGTTGGATTGTAATATAGTATTGTCGGATACCTTTGCCTTTTGTGGGGTATCGATCCCAGTGGTTGCTGAAGGCGAAAAGGGTGTGGATATAAGTAAGTATTCCGAGATGCAAATTGAACTGGAATACATGTCTGCTAAAAAAGATACCTTGCTGGTATATCTCATAAACGAAGAATACCTGGTCGATGGCAGCAGGCTGGAGAAGTCAAACCTGTGGGCTGTCAGTCCGCAGCAAGCTGTGAATAACTTTTTATTGACGCCACATCGTTTTATCGTACCTTCCTGGTGGATACTTCAAAATAGTAGTAAAGGACTAAATCTTGAGCCGGATATCAGTAATGTGACCGCATTGCGAATAACGACGGGTGATAATACTGAGGCGAGGACGGTCGCTATCAGTATACGCCGCATAGCATTCTCCGGAAAATGGCTTTCAGCCGACGATCTGTATCTCGGCTTGCTTGTCGCCTGGCTTGCATTGATCGTATTGCATGGCCTGCGAACGATGCGAGTACTGACGACGCGTTTCAAGAAAAGCAAAGAGCAGAATAAAAAGCTGGTCAAGTTGAACCGGTTTTTAAGGATTCAGAAAGATCAATACGAGACCATGGCCAAGAAAGACAAGCTGACCGGAGCATGGAACCGTGCTGGGGTTAGGGATTTACTGGAATCCGTGTTGGAAGAACATAAAATATACGGCACTCCCTGTGCGTTGTTAGCAATTGATGTCGACCATTTTAAAAAAATCAATGATGAGTTTGGCCATGATGCCGGAGACAGGGTTCTTAAAGGGTTAGTGAATCTGATAAATTCTTACACCCGTAAAAAAGATTCCTTTGCACGTTGGGGTGGAGAGGAATTCGTACTTATTTGTCCTAATACTGATGTACAGGCTGCGAAAATTTTGGCCGAGATGTTGAGGCGCAAGATCGAAACTACGAATTTGATAGAGCAACAGAAGGTCACCTGCAGTTTCGGCATCGCTGAATTGAGAGATGAAGAGATAGATGTGTGGTTCAAAAGGGCGGATGAAGCGCTATACAGTGCTAAGGCGGCTGGCCGTAACGTGGTGGAAAGTGCCTGAGATTTAGCTGGTGTCTATACCGCCTAAAACCCTGTAAAAATAATGACTCTGTCAACGTTTTT
>CBDUKK010000386.1:0-1937 GCA_965367795.1 uncultured Gammaproteobacteria bacterium | reverse complement strand
ACACCAAAAGCAAAAATAATTAATATCGGGTACATGAACGTACCACCAGTTTGGAAAAATTGCACAATAGTCTGGATAGTATCCATCATGTACTCCTCATTTTTAAATCGCTTGTTATTGTACGTTCTTACCGTGACTCAATTCATAAAAATCGAGCTCACGTAAAAACACTTCTTTATCTACAGGACGCATACTGTCATCCAGCAACCCCGAATTTAAACTTGTAGCCACACCTACTTCAGAATTTTGCCAGGGCACGATATATAGTGACTTCGGCGCCTCTTTATTACCGATGATTGAAATGCCTGATAACTCTTTCACTTCAGTATCCGCTTTTTTTTCTTCAGCAAAAACATTTTGCGATGTTGATACCTGCATCATCAGGCAATATAAAACAGTATTGAGTATAGTTTTAATTTTCATAATGTCATCATCTTGTGCAATTATTGTCGGCCGAAAATACAATAAACATCATATAAGTATCATTCCTGGTGGTTGATATTTATTTTCCCAGGCGCCGCTTTACATCGACCACCCAGATAGCTACCGATTTATCATCTGGCTTTAACTCCAGGTAATCCTCGAACTGCTGTAACGCACATTGATAATCGTGCATATACAGATCACATAGGACACCCAGGTTTCTTATCGCGGGCAGGTACTCGGGGTGTTCTTTTATAGCATTCTCGTACGCGGTTCTCGCCGCGTTGAACTTACCAGACTTTCTATAAAGCAGGCCAAGTTCATTATTTGCCACCGGGTGTCCGATATCCAGTTTCAACGCGCTAATCAGGTTCTCTTCTGCTGCACTGCTATCACCTAACCTGTTATATGCTATCGCGATATTTACATAAGGCGCAGGAAGACGCTGCTCACGTTCGATGACCGTTTTCAAAACGGTGACAGCCTCTGCATTCTTATCCTGCTGCATCAGGACGATAGCACTTTTGAAATCGTCTTCGACATCGGAATCTATATCCAGGTGACTGATCGTTTTCTTCTCATAACTGACGACAGCGTCGTCTTTAAATTCACCGCCACCACCAGCACAGGAAAACAGGGTCAACGACACAATAAAAACTGAAATATATCTGAACACGTTTACCATGTTATTATCACCCACCTTAGTCCTGTAGCACATATCAACCACCGACTGCCGCCTGTTCACTAACATCTTCCTTATTGTCTATTCTGTTTTTTTCCTGTTTATCACTCTTTTCTTTTTTTTCTTTTACCTGAGGCTCCGGCTGCATCAGCGTGATGATCGCACTACCCTGCTCTGTCTTGGCATAACGTGCAGGCAGGAGTACTGCCAGCTTGGAGATACTCTTGTCGATCCACTCGTTATATATACCCACATCGAGAAGCTCCATGTTTTTCTCATGAACATTTATCGCTTTTTCCTCGAACGGATAAGCCTGCTCTTCGATCACCAGCTCGTACTGCTCCAGCTCTTCTTCACTGAGATTCGTCGGCCTCTCTGACTCCATCAATGCGACACTGAACTCGTAGTAGATCTCGGCGATATAGAAAGTAGCAGCCGCGGTAACCTCACCAACCTGGTACTCGACCAGTTTCGTATAGGTGTCGATAGCCGTACGCATACGCTGCTTTTTCTTCTTCAGGTTTTTCTTGAACGGCTTGACGAGTGCAACCTTGCTAAATGCCTCAAGCTCAGGCTCAGCCAGAACCAGTGAAGCTTTTGCAGCCAGGAACCTGGTACGGTCGGTCCTGCCATTACCCGCTACTGCGTCTCCAGCTACGATCTGTTTTAACTGGAAGATATACTGTTTACGCTCTCCTCTCTCCAGGTATATGTCAGCCATCTTCTGACGCGTCTCGATGGCATCTTCGATAGGCACAGGGAAATAATCGACTATCTTGGTATAAACCAGCAGCGCCTTGTTCTTGTTTTCCGCCTTAACATATAGCTCTGC
>CBDUKK010000385.1:0-1948 GCA_965367795.1 uncultured Gammaproteobacteria bacterium | reverse complement strand
CACCCATTTTTCTGGCATACAGCCAGGAGAATAACGCGGTACGGGCGCCGCCGACATGGAGATAACCGGTCGGACTGGGGGCGAATCGGGTTCTGACTGTCATAAGACTATTTGTGATGATTTAATCGGGGCGCTATTTTAGCTTTAAATGAGGTCATTTGTCTTTGGTCTTTGGTCTTTGGACTAATAACGAAAGACTAACGACATAAGATAATAAACATTAAAATACCCAACATGCCTGAAACACCAGAACACATAGATTACGACCAGCTTCTACAGAAAATAGAAACATGGTCTGAACAGCTCGGCTTTCAGCAGCTTGGTGTATCAGATATCGACCTGTCAGAACACCACAGGCATCTCAATGACTGGCTAGCGGACGGCTTTCATGGCGAGATGGACTACATGTTCAAACATGGCAGCAAGCGTAGCCACCCGGAACAACTGGTCGACAACACCATCAGGGTGATCTCAGTACGCATGGATTACATGCCGCCAGACTGTCAGTTATCAGATGAAGTACTGGCCAACCCGGCGATGGGGTTTATCTCACGTTATGCCCTGGGCCGTGATTATCACAAGGTAATGCGTAAACGGCTGCAGAAACTGGCAGACAGGATAAAACACGATATCGGCGAATTTGGTTACCGGGTATTCGTCGATAGCGCCCCGGTACTGGAAAAGGCGCTGGCAGAAAAATCCGGTCTCGGCTGGATCGGTAAACACAGCAACCTGATCAATCAGAAAGCAGGCTCATGGTTCTTTCTCGGCGAGATATATACCGACCTGCCCTTGCCTGCTAACCAGCACAGTTCAGAAAACCACTGCGGCACCTGTTCAGCCTGTATCGATATCTGTCCGACACGGGCCATCGTCGCGCCTTACAAGGTTGATGCCCGGCGCTGTATATCCTACCTGACCATCGAACTTCATGGCAGCATCCCGCTAGAGTTCCGCAAAGACATGGGTAACCGTATCTACGGCTGTGATGACTGCCAGTTATGCTGCCCATGGAACCGCTTCTCGCAGCCGACATCGGAACAAGATTTTTTTACCCGGCACCCGCTCGATGCACCCGATCTGATCGAACTATTCAGCTGGGATGAAGAAATGTTTCTAAACAATACAGAAGGCTCTGCGATCCGCAGGATCGGCCATCAGCGCTGGTTACGAAACATCGCTGTCGCCCTGGGCAATGCACCCAGGTCGGATAAAATCATAGAAGTTTTGGAAGATAAAAAACGTGAATTCAGCAGCAACGAGATGCTAACTGAACATATTGACTGGGCTTTAGAAAAACAGGTTGGCAGTCGTTAGTTTGCAGTTATCAGTTAAAAACTAAAGTTGAGAGTCATTACCTGGTGGCAGTATTATTCTAAAATACTGCCACCTGTCGATTGATAATTACCCGCTAAAATTCTCTGATTTTCAATCAGAGAATTTTAAAAGCATGCAGTAATTGATAAGGTTATTGGTCGAATCATCATAACGCGTGGTATTTTCCCTGCCTGCCAGCTCTTTCTGTATATCACTCGCCAGCTGTTTACCATATTCCACACCCCATTGGTCAAACGAGTTGATATCCCAGATCACACCCTGGACAAAGACCTTGTGTTCGTACATCGCCAGTAATGCGCCGAGCGTCCTCGGATCAAGTGTTTCGAACATGATCGAGTTCGTCGGCTTGTTGCCTTCAAAAACCTTGTGCGGTAGAACCTCAACGATGACATCTTCAGGCAGACCCGCAGCTTCGAGCTCAGCGCGAGCCTCGGCTTCGGTCTTACCGTTCATCAGTGCCCGCGTCTGCGCAAAGAAGTTAGCCAGCAAAACGCTGTGCTGCTCGCCCAGTGGATTCTCGCTGCGTGCCGGTACCAGGAAGTCGGCTGGAACAGGCTTGGTACCCTGGTGCAGTAGCTGGAAGAAAGCATGCTGCGCATTACTACCGGTT
>CBDUKK010000384.1:0-1982 GCA_965367795.1 uncultured Gammaproteobacteria bacterium | reverse complement strand
ATTAAAAAACTAAAATGGTATCTATGAAGGACAGTCTATTTTCTAAAAACCAGGCCCAACATGATAATGTTTTCATCTTCTTCATACAGATTAAAATACCGTTTTCCGCTGACCGTAACACCAAATGTATCTGTAAAGTCCATCACGATACCGACTTCAGGAAAATAAGCAGCGATATAGTCATCCTTATCCCAGTTGTAACCTAGTGATGCACCGACCAGAAAATACAGCGATGCCCGCCCGTTAAATGCATAACCGCCGCCTAAATCAAGTGTTGAACCATTTCCATTTACATCCGATCCCAGGTAACTCAGTTTGATAGCACTGACTATATTACCTTTAAGCGACAGCATACCTAGTGAGGTGATATCGAGGTCACTCTTGTCAGACGAGATATTATGCTCGATGGCAAGATAGTATTTATTTGACTCCGCTAAAACACTTGCGCTTACAAACATTAACAGAGACAACAATAGAGAAGCTTTTAACTGGCCGCATCGATAGTTATTTCGGACTCTACTGCTTAACCTGTAGACGAATATTTCTATCTCATTTAAAAACATGTGCATTGTTTTCTCTTGTTATGAAATGTAACTAATCTGTAAATGATCAAGCACTGCAGTCAAGTGCTTAACCCATTTCGACTGCATTTAGCATTTCAATTAAACGTCCTGGTCAGAACATTTATGAATGAGAAATGATGACGGCTGATATATCCTGGTCATGTTAAAGAAAGGTGTGGCTTGCGTTTATTCTTTAATGCCTCATTTGGCTTCGAGGCCTACTTACTATAGTCCTTTCTGAGGGAATATATAACGCACTAGACGAAATATATTGTCGATAAAGCCAGGATAAAGCGACAGGTGACAGCTGGAACGACTAGTTAATATTATGTCGGCTTTGCTGAGCATGCTCCTGTAAGAGATTTTATCGATCACACCACACTAAGGCAGGACACCAGTAATTAGAAAAACGCACATGTCCATGGACGGACAATAATAGAGTAAGACAGGAGCAGTTGCCGGCAACGATGTTATTCGATTCATCATGGTAGTCTAATCTGAGTGCACCATTCACCTACGCTTCTGGCGTCAGCGTTTTGTCAGACAGGAATCCCAGTAAGGCGTCCCCTCAAACCGCTTCACCAGAAAATCGACGAAGGCTCTAACCCGGTGTGAAAGATGACGTGTTTGCGGATATATAGCATAAGCGTCTATCTGCGGGGGATCATAATCTTCGAGTATCGGAACCAGGGCGCCACTCTCAATTTCTTTATAGGCTATAAATGACGGCACCATGATGATTCCCATGCCCTCTGCTGCCGCATCTTTAAGAAATTCCCCGGTACTGGCTTTCAGGTATGGATGTATCTTTGTCCTGATTTCTTTGCCTTCGATATCAGTTAAATTCCAGTATTCATAATCACTTAACAGGCTGTAGACAAGGCAGCGATGACCCAGCAGTTCATCCGGAGTTCGCGGTGCGCCCATCTGTTCGAGGTAAGACGTACTTGCACAGATAACATTTTGAATCGGTGCGAGTCGGCGTGCGATCAGGCTCGAATCAGGCAGGTTAGCGATACGGATGGCCAGGTCAAATCCTTCCTGGATCAGATCCACCTCGCGGTCGTTGAAATCCAGGTCAAATTCTATCTGTGGATGCGCCTTTAAAAATTCGTTGATGGCCGGCCCCATATGCATGATCCCGAAAGTTGAAGGCAGGGCTATCTTCAAACTGCCTTTTAGTGTGCCGTGGGCCTGTGATGTCGCGAGTTCTGCTTCGAGGACATCTTCCAGTATACGCACAGATTGATGATAAAAAGCCCGTCCGGTATCGGTCAGGTTCATTCTTCGGGTCGTTCGGTGAAAAAGCTCTACACCCAGATGCTCTTCCAGCTCTTTCAGGCGCCGGCTAACCGCGGATTTTGCGACACCGAGCCTGTCTGCAGCAGCACTGATAGTACCGGCTTCGACGACCCGAAT
>CBDUKK010000383.1:0-1983 GCA_965367795.1 uncultured Gammaproteobacteria bacterium | reverse complement strand
TAATTATGAATCTTTCCGAACTAAAACTAAAACCCGTCCCTGAACTGCTTGAGATTGCTGCTTCGATGAAACTTGATAATGTTTCTCGATCAAAAAAACAGGATATTATTTTTGCCATCCTCAAAGCGCATGCCAAGAAAGGTGAAGATATCTTTGGTGAAGGTGTGCTGGAGATTCTGCAGGATGGTTTCGGGTTTTTGCGTTCGGCGGACGGTTCATATTTAGCCGGCCCGGATGATATCTATGTGTCACCCAGCCAGATCCGTCGCTTCAGCATGCGCACCGGCGATACTATCTCCGGAAAGATCCGACCACCAAAAGATGGAGAGCGTTATTTTGCCCTGCTCAAAGTGGATCAGATCAACTATGAAGCGCCTGAGAATACGCGTAACAAGGTTGCATTTGAAAACCTGACACCGTTGCATCCGAACGAGCGCCTGATCATGGAACGCGGCAATGGCAGTACCGAAGACATCACGGCGCGTATCATCGACCTGATGTCTCCCATCGGTAAAGGCCAGCGTGGTCTGATCGTGTCGCCGCCCAAGGCCGGTAAGACCATGATGCTGAACCATATCGCGCAATCGATCGCTGCGAACAACCCTGACTGTTATCTGATCGTGCTGTTGATCGATGAACGCCCGGAAGAGGTGACAGAGATGGAGCGCAGCGTGCGCGGGGAAGTCGTGTCGTCAACCTTTGATGAGCCGGCAAGCCGTCACGTACAGGTCGCAGAGATGGTTATCGAAAAAGCCAAACGCCTGGCGGAACATAAAAAAGATGTAGTCATCCTGCTCGATTCGATCACCCGTCTGGCACGTGCATACAACACGGTGATACCATCTTCAGGCAAAGTCCTGACCGGTGGTGTGGATGCACATGCACTGCATCGTCCAAAACGTTTCTTCGGTGCAGCGCGTAACATCGAAGAGGGTGGCAGTATTACGATTTTAGCGACAGCACTGGTCGATACCGGCTCCAAGATGGATGAGGTGATCTACGAGGAATTCAAGGGTACCGGTAATATGGAGATCCATCTTGATCGTCGTATCACTGAAAAACGTATATTCCCTGCGATCAATATCAACCGTTCCGGTACGCGCCGCGAAGAACTGCTGACCAAGCCTGACGAGCTGCAGAAGATGTGGATACTGCGCCGCCTGCTGCAGCCGATGGATGAGATCGGTGCCATCGAGTTCCTCATGGGTAAATTACAGGCGACAAAGACCAATGATGAGTTCTTCGATTCTATGAAAGGCTGATAAATGTTTTTCTTTCGAAGTGCTGACTTGAAAAAACACTCGCTCATGCGGGTGTTTTTTTGCCTGCTACTTTTATTAGTTAATGACTTACACGCCGATGAGTTGAAAGTGGCAGTTGCCAGTAATTTTTCTTATGCGCTCAAGTTGCTGGCAGATGACTTTAATAAACAAACCGGTCACAAATTACGTGTCAGCAGCGCATCGACCGGTAAGCTGTATGCGCAGATCAAACATGGTGCACCATTTGATATTTTCCTCGCTGCCGATGAAAAACGACCGGATTTATTGATTGCTGAAAATATGGCGGATCAGTCATCAGCCTATGTGTATGCTATAGGCCAGTTAGTTTTACTGTCGAATATTTCTCCAGAGGGTAATTGCCAAAGCGTGTTGACTGCTCCTGCCTTGAAACGTTTTGCAATAGCTAACCCAGAAACGGCACCATATGGAGTTGCGGCCCAACAGGTACTGGAAAATCTGGCGCTTTGGACCCGGTTGCAACCGCTAATGGTGAAAGGTGAAAATGCGGCACAGACGCTGCAGTTTGTTACGACAAAAAATGCAGATGCCGGCTTTGTCGCTAAATCTATGTTGAACATGGGAGTGGAAATAGGGAACGTTTGTACCTGGAATATCCCTGCAGACATGTATTCGCCTATTAAGCAGAAAATGGTCGTACTAAACAGGGCAAAAGACAAACCGGTGGCACAGGCATTTACGG
>CBDUKK010000382.1:0-1983 GCA_965367795.1 uncultured Gammaproteobacteria bacterium | reverse complement strand
GTCTTACCGACACCTTCGATGCCTTCCAGGGTTATAAATTTTCCCATTATTTGAACTTCTTCATTTTGATTGTTCGTTGCCACATGATATCGAGACTGAAAAACTGTTTACAGCACTTTCTGCATGCAGGACTTATACTTTAGTTCACCCTCAGCGATTTCATTTTTTCTTGCGCTGATATTGATCGACGGCCTTCTCATGATCCTTCAGATTTGTGGAGAATACGTGCCTGCCACTACCGTCACCGTAGGCCACAAAATACAGGTATTCTGTTTTCTCAGGGTGCAATGTCGCGTGGATCGCCTCTCTGCCCGGCAATGCGATAGGCGTCGGCGGCAGGCCATGTCGAGTATAGGTATTATACGGTGTATCTTTTCGCAAATCCCTGAAGCGGATATTACCGTCATAATTTTCTATACCATAGATAACCGTGGGATCGGTCTGTAGACGCATCTTCTTTCGCAGGCGGTTGGTAAATAATCCGGCGATCAATGGCCGCTCTTCTGCGATCGCACTCTCCTTCTCAACGATGGATGCCAGGATCAGCGCCTCATAGGGCGTTTTTAACGGTAACCCCTGTTCTCGCTGCTGCCACTCCTGCTGCAGGACTTTTTCCATCTCATCATAGGCCCGGGTTAACAGCTCTATATCAGACACTCCCCTGGAAACATAATAGGTTTCGGGGAAAAAGCGCCCCTCCGGGTGTTCACCTTCATGTCCCAGAGCGGCCATGATCTCTTCATCAGAAAGATCTTTCAGCTTACTGGTGACTACCGGACTTTTCTGTATGGTTTCGAGTACCTGGCGAAAAGTGTAACCTTCTATCAGCACGATGCCATGCTGAACGACTTTACCTGCAACCATATTGTCGAGCAGTTCTGCCAGGGTCAATCCTGGCGTGATGACATATTCTCCGGCATGCAGACGGGTTTCCTGCCGCTTTAACTTGCCCCATATCAGAAAGTAATTTTTATTGTGCAGAAATCCTTTTTCTATTAACTGGTTAGCCAGTGTACGCACCGATGAGCCGCGGGAGAAATTAATCGTTACCGGCTCAGTGATGACTAACGGTGTATTCATCTCCGCATAGATTTTTGAAGAGAAATAAAAAGCCACCAGTAATACGATACTGGCGATGGCAAAAATTGCAGGTAATCCTTTTTTAAATAGCTTGAGCATAATCTTCTTTAGAAACCAACAGTGCTTTGAATATCAGATCAGTGACGGCAACATCTTTATATAACGTATCACCGAGTTTAGTAACACGTTTCATACCAATCAAACTGTTTGTGATAAATAATTCATCCATGCCCAATAAATCATCAAGGCTCAACCCGGTTATCGATAACGAGAGTCCGTTGTTGACAGCCAGCTCCATGACCGTATCACGCATCACGCCTCTGACACCTGAGCGCTCGAGCCCGGGTGTAAATACCTGCCCATGCCTTACCGCAAACAGATTACTCATGCTTCCTTCGATGACCTCATTATCGGCATTCAGCATCAAGCCATCGATGAACTCCATTGTTTTATCATTCCACTCATTTCTGGCCATGACATTTTCCAGGCGGTTGAGATGCTTCAGACCTGCAAGGGATTCGTTGATAGAGACTTGCTGGTCACAGATGAACAACGCGCCCTGCAGCAAGCTGTTATTTAAAATCGATGAGTGACTGGCATCCATAGCAGACATCAGCACGATCCGGTTTGTCGATATGCCGCTGCTGTATCCATATCCGCGCTCACCGAATCCACGGCTGAGTATGATTTTTATTACGCAGCCCTGAGTCGATATAGCCTTAGAGACGAGTTCAGTTATATCCTGAAGCAGGGTCTCTTCATCCGGACATGTCATGTTTAACTTCTCAGCCGATGAACGCAGGCGCTGATAATGCTGTCGCCAGTAATAGAGTTTATCATCAGAGCACAGTATGGTCTCGAACAGGCCATCGCCATAATGTATCGAACGGTCGTTGATCATCA
>CBDUKK010000381.1:0-2016 GCA_965367795.1 uncultured Gammaproteobacteria bacterium | reverse complement strand
TCAAAACATACAAAACACCATTGTATTACCAGGTCTGAATAATGACATCTAATGATGCCATCAATTTTTCTGCCTGTTACAATATGTCAATTAAGATTTTATGGAGCGAGCTGTGTCCAAAACCGGTATTTTTTCAGCCACCCGCATGCGTCGTATGCGACGTGATGACTTCTCCCGTCGACTGATGCGTGAGAACAGGCTGTCCGTAGACGACCTTATTTACCCTATGTTCGTCATCGAAGGCGATAACAGACGTGAGACTATCGATTCCATGCCAGGCGTCGAACGCGTCAGTATCGACCAGCTGTTAGTGGAAGCTGAACAGTGCGTCGAGCTGGGCATCCCGGCGATTGCACTTTTCCCGGTTGTCTCCCAGGACAAAAAGTCGGATGATGCAGCTGAAGCTTATAACCCTGAGGGCCTGGCGCAGACAGCGGTAAGACAACTTAAAAAAGCTTTTCCCGATCTCGGCGTGATCACCGATGTCGCTCTCGACCCGTTTACCAGCCATGGTCAGGATGGCCTGATCGATGACAGCGGCTATGTATTAAACGATGAGACCGTCGAGGTACTGGTAAAACAGGCCCTGTCACATGCACAAGCTGGTGCTGATATCGTCGCGCCATCCGATATGATGGATGGCCGTATCGGAGCAATCCGCAGAGCTCTGGAAGATAACGGCTTTATCCACACCCGCATACTCTCTTATGCCGCCAAGTATGCTTCCAGTTTTTACGGTCCGTTTCGCGATGCCGTGGGCTCTGCCAAAAATCTTGCCGGTGGCAACAAATACAGCTACCAGATGGATCCAGCCAACTCTGATGAGGCACTGCATGAGGTCGAACTCGATATCCACGAAGGTGCCGACATGTTCATGGTAAAGCCGGGCATGCCCTATCTCGATATCGTGCGCCGGGTAAAAGATGAGTTTTCAATTCCCACCTACGTTTACCAGGTAAGCGGCGAATATGCCATGCTAAAAGCTGCTGCACAGAATGGCTGGTTAAATGAAGAGGCGACGGTAATGGAGAGCCTGCTCGGTTTCAAGCGTGCTGGTGCAGATGGCATCCTGACCTACTACGCAAAGACAGTCGCTCAGTGGCTGAAAGCATCAAACTAGAACACCGTAGTAGATATGACAGCCAAAATTGATCGCTATGCTGTTTTTGGCAACCCGATTAAGCATAGTAAGTCTCCACAGATACACGCTCTTTTTGCCGAACAGACAAATCAGTCGATGACCTATACGGCTGAACTCGCAGAGATCGGACAGTTCGAATCGGCCGTTAAGACCTTTATTCAAAATAATGGCAAGGGCCTTAATATCACCGTGCCATTCAAGGAAGATGCGTGGCGACTTGCCGACCTGCACAGCGAGCGGGCAAAACGCGCAGGTGCAGTTAACACATTAAAACTGGTACAGCATGGCAAGCTCTATGGCGACACTACAGATGGCGTCGGACTGGTTCGCGACCTGTCACAAAATAACCATATATCATTAAAAGACAAAGCGGTTTTGATCATCGGTGCCGGCGGTGCAGTAAGAGGCGTTATAGAAGCCATCCTGAATGCGCAGCCGGCTTCACTATTGATCGCAAATCGCACGGCAGAGAAAGCCGTTCTGCTAGCAGATGATTTTTCAGACCTCGGCAACATCAGCGGCTGCGGTCTGGACGAGATCGGTAACAAACGATTTGATATCGTCATCAATGGAACATCCGCCAGCCTGCAAGGTGACCTGCCACCGATTCCAGAAACCATATTCAATGAACATGCCTGCAGCTACGATATGATGTATGCAGACCAGGCAACTGTTTTTATGCAGTGGTCAAAAGAAAATGGCGCGGCACATGTCTTCGATGGTCTGGGCATGCTTGTAGAACAGGCGGCGGAAGCTTTCTATATATGGCGTGAGGTCAGACCTGAAACAGCCTCGGTCATCGAAAAAATACGCGATTCATTATAAACATTCCGATAGAACCTTATCAACCGGGCATACCTTCGACAGCTCAGTTG
>CBDUKK010000380.1:0-2042 GCA_965367795.1 uncultured Gammaproteobacteria bacterium | reverse complement strand
GATGCTATCTTTGATTCTGACAATGACGAGATGGTGATCGTCAAAGATATCGAATTATATTCCATGTGTGAACATCACCTGTTGCCATTTGTCGGCAAGGCCCATGTCGCGTACCTGCCTCAGGGCAAGGTGATCGGCCTGTCAAAAATTGCCCGTATTACCGATATGTATGCCCGCCGTCTGCAGATCCAGGAACAGATGACCAAGCAGATCGCCGATGCGATTATGAAAGTGACCAATGCTGCTGGTGTCGGTGTGGTGATAGAAGCGCAGCATTTCTGCATGATGATGCGCGGTGTGCAGAAACAGAATTCCTCAACTATTTCCTCTATGATGCTCGGCTCGTTCCGTGATAACCATCGTACCCGGCATGAATTCCTGCAACTGATCAGTAAAGATTAATCACCAGAGGCAAGCTGGGTTTCCTGCCTTTAGCGAGACGAGGTGTCTCATTCGATATGGCGACGGATAAAATCCACTGCCGTATCAAAAGCGAGCTGGCTCTGCGCCGCTGAAAAATTACCATGATCGGCTTTCTGGATGATGAGTAATTCATTCTGTTTTTTTAACTGCTGCATCTTATTTACCATTGCCAGTGATTGTTCGGTCGGTACTCGAAAGTCTTCGTCTCCATGAATGAACAGCACCGGTGCTGAGATTGATGTGACGTGGTTGATCGGTGATTTTAGCTCATTGCCCGGCGCCTGCGCACAGGTGTCAGGGATATAGTCATCGGTAATACCTTTTATATTCGAGCTCTTCTGCCAGACATTGATATCGGTGACAGGGAAGTATGCCACGGTGAAATCGAGCTGACTGGACTTCGCCGCGGTCAACAATGAGACTTGTCCGCCCTGGGAGAAGCCGACAATTCCGATATTGCTGACCTCGACTGACGATCTGTTTTTTATCCTGTCGACGACTTCTACCATGTCCTGTGATTGCTTATGACCGCAGTCATCAATACCGCCGGTTTCGGGCCAGCCTCGCATCGACAGGGTAATGGAAGTAAAGCCGGCCCTGGCCAGTTTATTCGCGTAGGGCAGGTAGGCACGAGCGCCATTCACCTCGTCCGAAAACCATCCGTGTAATATTATGATCACCGTAGATGCATACGATGTGTTATCAGAGGTAACCCGGTAACCCCTGATCGTTATATCTTCGAGTGGAATACTATATGGCTGATGATAGGTTTTACTATGCAGTGATTCATATTCCCTGGAGAACGCCATATCTGAAAAACCGACGAACAGCATAACGTAGAAAGTTAACTGCCAGGTTCTGGATGTCATCATCATCGACCCTTCTGATGTTTTACTGTTCTGTGTGCAATGGCTTAACAGCCCGCGTTTCATCGAACCAGATGAGTTCATCAAACTGACGTGGCAATGATGCGTGGTAATAATGTTTTTTTAATTCGTCTGCGGGATCGTAGGTGGTGCCGATGGCACGCTGAAGTCTTTCTGTCAGTAGCCTTTTGCGCGTTTCATCCTGTTTAGGATTACGTGATCCAGTATCTCTTAACGGCAACAGGAAATTATCCGTTTTGACCTGATGGAACAGATATCCATAACTATCCCTGCTGGATGGCGGTATCTGCATCAACTGCATCGATCCTCCCCATTGTGATGCGGCGGCAACCGTACCATGGTCTGTCGCGAAACCGATCAGGTAGGCGTTATCTGCGAATGTCTCGCGTACCAGCTGGCCGAGGTTAAACTCATTATGTTCGCTCCTCTCAGTGGCCCGGGCATCACCGATATGCGAATTATGTGCCCAGACTATAGCTTTCGATGTTTTACCGCGAAAATCCATGACACTGCGTAAGGTCTCGAACATACTATGATCGCGCTGATTCCACGACTCATTACTGGCGTCGTACATGGTGCGAAAATAACGTTCGCCATTGACTGCAAGTCGCGCATTCTGTACAGCTTTGAAATAGCGTCGTCGATGTGATTCGATAGCGTTATCTCTGTGGCTCTGTATATAGTGCACTCGTTTATTACGAAGTTCCTGCAGCACGGCGAAAACCTCATGGC
>CBDUKK010000379.1:0-2047 GCA_965367795.1 uncultured Gammaproteobacteria bacterium | reverse complement strand
GGTTTAATTTTGTATTCCGGCTTTTTGTTTTCATTAAAAATGGGATATAATACTTCGTTCACCGCATTCTTTGCGGATTTTTTATGTATGAATTTATTATTTAAATAGCGATAGGCCAAGAGCGCCTGCTAAAGAGAACACTATGCCTGCAATACGAGTTAAAGAAAACGAGCCATTTGACGTTGCACTGCGTCGCTTCAAGCGTTCATGCGAAAAAGCCGGTGTGTTAACCGAAATTCGCAAACGTGAAGCATACGAGAAACCAACAACTGAGCGCAAGCGCAAAGCTGCGGCAGCTGTCAAACGTCATCTCAAGAAGCTTTCAAAAGAACGTAACAAATTTGCACGTTCACCTCACCAGCGTCGCCGTTAATTCACTTCTGCTACCCTGTTAAACCCGGTCTTATTATATGGCCGTGTTTATAATGCTAGCCAGTCAATAATATCGATAATATAAAAGCTGCCGATGAGTGACCTAAAGAAACAGATTCAGGATGCTGCCGTCAGCGCGATGAAGTCAGGCGAGAAAGAACGCCTGAAGATCATCCGCCTGATGACCTCATCGATGAAACAGATCGAAGTTGATGAGCGTATAGAACTGGATGATGCTCGCGTCATCGCCATCCTCGACAAGATGGTCAAACAGCGTCGTGAGTCGATTTCACAGTTCAAGTCTGCCGGTCGTGACGACCTGGTAAAACAGGAAAACCTTGAGATCGATATCATCCAGGAGTTCCTGCCCCAGGCGCTGAGCGAAGAAGAAGTAGATGCCATCGTCAACCAGGCCATCGAACAAACTGCTGCAAGCTCGATAAAAGATATGGGCAAAGTAATGGGACTGGTCAAACCACAGATCATCGGACGAGCCGACATGGGCGAAGTCAGTGGTCGTATCAAGTCTATGTTAAGCACCAGCCAGTAAACAGCTATCAAGCTTTACTGAGTTAATCGTTATTTAAAACAACAAGAAGAACACCTCATACATACATGAGCGAACTAAAAAACGATAGATACCTGAAAGCCCTGCTGCGCCAGCCAGTAGACCGTACGCCTGTGTGGATCATGCGACAGGCGGGGCGTTACCTGCCAGAATACCGTGAAATTCGAGCACAGGCTGGTGATTTTATGACATTGTGCAGTACGCCCGAACTGGCCTGCGAGGTGACACTGCAGCCACTGCGTCGCTTCGATCTGGATGCCGCTATCTTATTCTCAGACATACTGACCATCCCGGATGCGATGGGCCTGGGCCTGTATTTCTCTGAAGGTGAAGGGCCAAAATTTACAAAGACTATCGATACCGCCAGTGATGTTAAAAACCTGAGCATCCCTGACCCGGCAGATAAACTATCCTATGTCACCGATGCCGTCTCACTGATTCGCAAGGAACTCAACGGCAGCGTGCCATTGATCGGCTTTGCAGGTAGCCCGTGGACCCTGGCAACTTATATGGTCGAAGGTGGAAGCAGCAAAACCTTCTCCAAGGTGAAAGCATTATTATTTGAAGACCCGGCATCTGCTCACATGCTGATGAGCAAGCTTGCGGATTCCGTTGCGCTCTACCTGAACGCTCAGATCGAGGCAGGCGCACAGGCGGTCATGGTCTTTGATAGCTGGGGCGGCGCACTGACGAAGCCACATTACAAAGCATTCTCACTCGCCTACATGCAACAGATCGTTGACCAGCTCATCCGTGAAAAAGATGGCCAGAAGATACCTGTCGTTCTATTCACCAAAGGCGGCGGTATGTGGCTGCCCGAAATCGCTGATACCGGTTGTGATGGTGTTGGCCTGGACTGGTCGGTAGATATCAATAACGCCCGCCAGCAGATCGGTGACAGGGTTGCACTGCAGGGTAATATGGATCCTGCCATCATGGCGACCAACCCGGAAGTCATCAGGCAGGAAGTCAGCCGCATCCTCGCGGATTTCGGTCATGGTAACGGCCATGTATTCAACCTGGGTCACGGTATTACACCGAATATAATCCCGGATAATGTTGCCGCACTGGTCGATGCGGTACATGATATCAGCGCACAATACCATA
>CBDUKK010000378.1:0-2063 GCA_965367795.1 uncultured Gammaproteobacteria bacterium | reverse complement strand
AGAAACTACTTCAATGAAGTCGTTCCCTTGATATCCAACGGCAAATCATATCCCTTCAGCATCTCGAGCCCGGTATCGACGGTCGCGTTACCCGTCAGCTGGTAATCGACATGAGACTTGTTCTGCAGCAATGCCACTGCCGCACTGCCCATGCTGAACAGGTCGAGCTTGAGCGGGATGTTGATGATGCCTTTGCCTTTGCTGGGGATCTCGCTGCTTTTGGTGATCTCACCCTTACCCCAGTTCTTCTGGTTTACATTCAGATTATAGTTGAAGCTCTTTAATGCCATGCTGAAATCATTAGGGTTACTGACTTCGACCTGGGCGACGATGTCTGCGGTAGTGAAGTTAAGCTTCTTGACCTGTACGTCTTTTATTTTTATATCAGGTACTTTCGGTACAGGCAGTTCACCCTGCTTGGCTACCGGAATCGCATAGTTACCGATGACCGGAAGGATGACATTGAAGGTGGTATTGAGGTCATAGGCCAGCCGGTCTTTATCCCAGATCTCACCCGGCAGTTTTTTTAGATCATCAAACTTGAGGGTCACGGGTAACTGTACCGGACTGGTAGCGTTCGCTTTCAGCTTTATCGCTTTCGCAGTGACGCCGCTGACCAGTGACTGATTCTCGATCTTGAAGTCGTAATCGAGACCGGCAAGATCGAGCGCTATCGGATTTTTATTATCGACTTCAAGATCGAACACCAGGTCCACCTTGTCGAAATTAATATTTGCTATACGGGCGCCTGCCAGCTTCGCAGTTGGTTTGATGGTTTCAGCATGTTTTGCCAGTTCAGCACAGCCTGAAAGGTAGAGAATAAATAACAGGATAAAGAAACTTTTTATTGATGACTTCATAGGTATTCGAGTATTTGTGAATGTGTTGCGTATGTTAGCTGTGAACTGCTGATAATGCCATATATAACCATCATTATTTAATGGCTAAAGAAGATATGTTCATATAAATCAGTTATTTGTAACAATCTATATGTAAGCGGCATAATTATTAAATAAATATTTTATTTCGAAGAACATTTCATAAATACTATCGAGTAGAATAAGCAGCTTCTGAACGAATCCACTACGATGTACTCACAGCAGCAAGCAGCAACCGGCCCCGGACTTAATCCTCAACAGCGAAAAGCAGCCCGCACCATCGATGGTCCGATGCTGGTTCTGGCTGGAGCCGGTAGTGGAAAAACCCGCGTAATCACCGAGAAAATAGCCTACCTCATCGGTGAGTGCGGTATTTCGCCGTCACGCATCGCGGCAGTAACATTCACCAACAAGTCCGCGCAGGAGATGCAGTCCCGAGTTAAGAAGCTTGCCGGTAAGAAAGCTACCCGCGGTTTACGGGTCTCGACGTTTCACCGGTTAGCGCTCAACATTCTGCAAAAAGAGTACGCGGCGCTCGATTACAAAACCGGTTTTTCTGTGTTCGCCAGCGGTGACTGTATTACCGTTTTATCTGAACTGCTTAAAGTCACCGGTGAGCGTGGAATGGATGCCGCCGAAGCAGCGCACTGGCAGATATCGCAATGGAAAAATGACGGCATTATGCCTGAACAGGCGACCATCGTCGCCGAGGATGACAGGCAGTTTGGCATCGCTAAACTCTACAGCCAGTACCAGCGCCAGTTGCATGCATACAATGCTTTCGACCTGGACGACCTGATCCTGCAGACGGCTCATCTGTTCAAAACACGCAAGGACATACTTGAGAAGTGGCAGCACAATATTCATTACCTGCTGGTCGATGAGTACCAGGACACTAATGCTATGCAGTATGAACTGGTCAGGATGCTTGCTGAAAAACGCCAGTGTCTGACAGCTGTGGGTGATGATGACCAGTCGATCTACGCCTGGCGTGGCGCTAAGCCGGAAAACCTGGTGCAGCTATCCAAAGACTTTCCCAACCTGCAGGTGATAAAGCTTGAGCAGAACTATCGCTCAAGCCGCCGCATATTAAAACTTGCCAATGAGTTGATAAAAAATAACCCGCATGTCTACGAGAAAAAACTGTGGAGCGACCTGGGAATGGGGGAGAGTGCACGTCTGATC
>CBDUKK010000377.1:0-2076 GCA_965367795.1 uncultured Gammaproteobacteria bacterium | reverse complement strand
ATGGGTCCTACCCACTCGCCTTGTCCAGTATTGTCCCGACGGGTGCTGCTTTCGATGCCCAGTATGTACAGGTCGCCTTGAGACAGGTCGCCGTATGTGTGAGGAACAAATTTATAAACGCCGCCGCCACAAGGTGTGCCCAGATCGCAACCAGAAGTACGGCCACGATGCTCATCAACGACATATACATTACCATCTGCATCCAGGTCGATACCTTCGTGAGCCAGGCGGCCAACGGCAGGGCGGTCATAGATGGCTGCTGCAGACATCATGTCTTCGTTAAGAACCATTTCTAACATGCGGCCGCCTGTAGTTTCTTCAGCGAACAATACAGTGCCCCAGGGAGTCCAGCGGATGCCGTCAAGAGCAGTATAGCCGTCAGCAGCACCACCTTGCTGTGCGATTATTTTTGATTCGCCAGTTTCCAGGTCAACAACAGAAACAGCGCCACCCTCTTCAAGGATCAGCTCTTCACAAGCGTTATCGGGAGTAGTGTCGAGACGAACTTCGTGAGTACGGTACATGTAACGGCCAGCGTCCGGACCAGTTTCGTTTACAACGTTCATGTCATGCCAGTCATCACAACCCAGTCCACCATCGTAGATGTTCAGATCTGACTCGTCAGAAACGATAGTTTGAGTAAAACCCTTAGGTAGTTTCCAGGGCGCGGTTGCATCCCAGTCAGCTGAGTTTGCAGATTCTTTGAGTGGTTTAAAGTTAAAGCTGTTTTTTTTGTGATCAGCATGCGCGGCAACAGAGAAAGCGAGAGCTGCAGTAATTGCAGAAGCCAGTAAGTAATTTTTGTTCATGTATATGTCCTTTAGATAGTTAAAAGCTCTATAAGCAGATTGATTTATCGTTAGTTATTCTCAGTAATCTCTGAGTGCGTGTATGGTTATCGATTTTTGTGAAATATTTATTAAGGAAAGTTGACGATATTGTGACCGTGAAGAAACAGGTGCTATCTGGCAGATATGATGTGCGTCGATACATTCTTTAAGGTATGTATTGATATGTTTCTTATAATGGTGTTGTGATTTTTGATTGTTCTGAAGTGGTGCGTGCGCTGTCATCGTGATCAGCTATGGTGCGAATGAAGTTAAGACTGACTTTAGAATAATCAAAAAATGACTTAATAATAATGACTTAAAGCTTTTGGCATGGTCCATGCTTAATCAATATCAGTGAACTGGCCAATGGCGGACAGTTTGTTTGATACATAACGAGATAGCCGACGAACAGCGGGTTATCCAGAACACTAGGCAATGGTGCTTGTATGCGAATTTATTTCGTATGCAAGTACCATTTTTTTTGCACTACTATGAACGCAAATATCGAATCAGTCACAGTCGAAGATCAGGTTGTAGAAGACAGAGAGGGTTGTATCGACACGAACACTGCTGCCATCATTGTCGTGGGTAGTGGTCCTGTTTATGGCAGCGAGCCTGATCAGCCATACAACAGGGTGCGGCTCTCAGACTATCTTGCCGGTGAAGTATACCGAGATGCGCTGTCTATCGATGAACCTGTTTCAGGTGTTACACAGTTCGAGTTTCGTTATAACTGTGCGGTAGAGTGGATCGATAAGAAAGACAAGTTTATAACCGATGCCAGCGGCAGGGTGCAGCGCTATTCGAAGCTGGTACTGGCCACAGGATCAACACCATTTATACCGATGTTTGGCAACCGTCATTATAAAGGTGTCTATACGTTTCGAACACTTGGCGAGGCGGATGAGCTGCTATCCAGAAAAATACGTACTCGACATACAGTTGTCATCGGTGGCGGTCTGTTGGGTCTTGAAACTGCACGTGCAATGCAGGAATACCATACAGAAATAACCATCGTCGAACATAATAGATGGCTGATGATGCAGCAGCTAGATGAGCAGGGTTCGAGATTTCTTGAGAACTACATAAAAGAGACAGGCATCAATATTATACTGAGTGACAGCGTTGTCAGTGTTACCGGTAATGGGCGTGTAGAAGGCGTAACACTGCGCAGCGGTAAAAATATCGAATGTGACACTTTGATCGTTGCTGCCGGAGTACGTCCAAACATCGTACTAACAAAAAA
>CBDUKK010000376.1:0-2082 GCA_965367795.1 uncultured Gammaproteobacteria bacterium | reverse complement strand
GTCTGGCCGAACAGCGGCTGCGAATAGTCCTGATACATATCGGCGACGAATCCAGGGTAAGGATTAAAGGTGTCTGCAGTCCACTCCCACACATTGCCCAGCATCTGGCGGCAACCGTATGCGCTGTCACCATCGGGCAATGCACCGACATCGATGGTGCGCATGGCACGAGAATTCATATTGAGGTGTCTGGCGGATGGGGTTGAATCACCCCATGGATAAGTTCGTTTCTCGTTCATGTTTTCAGGTGAACCTGAGGCGGCTAGCTCCCATTCGGCTTCACTCGGTAAGCGACGATCTGCCCAACGGCACCAGGCGCTGGCTTCGAACCAGCTGATGTGGATCATTGCGCTATGCGGTCGCATCGGCAACCACTGGTCAAACTGCCTTATCAGCCAGTTTCCATCCGCATCTTTTTTCCAGCCATCTGGTGCTTGCAGATTGTTTTCCTGTAACCAGTTCCAGCCTTCCTGGTCCCAGTATTGCTGATTCCGGTAGCCGCCATCATCAACAAAAGCGGCATATTGCTGGTAACTGGTCGCGGCCCTGGCTATGGCAAATGTTTTTATGTTCACCGGGTGTTGCCATTTTTCATTATCGAAGCAGAAATCTGTATCCTCCCTGGCACCGAGTAAGAAACAGCCACCTTCTATCTCGACGTCACCATCGAGCGGACCAGCATCATAAGTCTCATCCTGTAAGACACTATCTGAGAACACGGGTGCCGGGTAACTCAGTGTGCGGCGGCTATAAGTATATGCTTCTGTATGCATGTCTTCGTGGAACACTGCGTATCGGGTGAAGTAAATATCTAATGCTGTAACCGCCCTGTTTTTAAGGCGGTCTATTTCCGCATCCAGCACCTGTTGCATATAGGCCTTAGTGTCATCCAGTGATAACAGGGGAAGGTTCCAGCGGTCTTTGTGTGCAATGCTTATCGAATCGTAGAGTTCGTCAGCATTTTCAAGTAAGGAACCAACGCCATCCAGGTGACGTAGCGTCCATAGTTCATGGAAATAGGCTGTATGACCGATCTCCCATAACAACGGGTTGACGATATCGAGTTGTGGTCCCATGATCTGCTGCTGATCCAGTCCTTCGACAAGTTCTAGTGTGCGTTTACGCGAGTCTTTTAACTCGTCGATCAATGAATTTACAACCTGCTCAGTAATGTTTGTCTCTGACATGTTTTAGTTAGATGTATATTTGGTTTAACATGGAGTGATGCACATAGGAATAATAACACCTGCTGCGGCTAAATCACTAAACGGAAATCGCGCCACTGCACAGCGCTGGGCTGATTTTTTACGCCAACTGGGTCACCGTGTAAGTATCGATGTCGAATGGCATGGGGATGCGTACGATCTGATGGTGGCGTTACATGCCTGGCGAAGTGCTGAATCTATAGCAGCATTCAAACGGCGATACCCCGATCGCCCGCTGGTCCTGGCGATGACGGGCACCGATCTATATGGTTTTATCAACAGTCACCCGGAGCCAACCCTGGCCTCGATCAAATCTGCCGACAGGCTGGTGACCCTGCATCACCTTGCTACACGTGTGCTAGCCGAATCAGCGCATAAAAAAGTACATGTCATCCATCAGTCGGCTATCCCGTTACCCGCATCATTGTCAGAACAGCGCAGACGTTCTGTTCGGCACTTTGATATCTGTGTTGTCGGCCATCTACGCGAAGAAAAAGATTCGATGCGTGCCGCGTACGCGGTGCGGGATCTGCCAGCGAGCAGCCGTATAAGAATTTTGCATTATGGCAAGGCGCATAATGACGAATGGGCGTCATACGCCAAACGGGAGATGGAGATCAACCCTCGTTATCACTGGTTTGGTGAAGTGCCGCACTGGAAGATACGAAGGGCATATGGCAGCTGTCACCTGATGGTATTGTCATCGGTGATGGAAGGCGGTGCCAACGTGATATCTGAAGCCGTCGTTGCAGGGCTGCCGGTAATTGCCTCGGATATCGATGGTTCGATCGGTTTACTGGGTGAGGATTACGCTGGTTACTACCCGGTGAAAAACACAGCGTCATTACGTGAACTTTTATTGAAAGCAGAATCGGAT
>CBDUKK010000375.1:0-2085 GCA_965367795.1 uncultured Gammaproteobacteria bacterium | reverse complement strand
AGCGAGAACAGTAAACCAACGTTAAAATTAACAGTAAATACCAAACACCACACACGACAGCTATAATCGTCCACATGATAATAGACACAACAAGCGGCCTGCTCGATGACTGCACCCAGTGCCCCTCACCGAACAGTGACAGCCGCCCTGACAACAGTGCGATCGACCTGATCGTCATCCATTCGATCAGCCTGCCGCCAGGACAATACGGCGGTGACGCCATCGAGTGTTTTTTTCAGAATAGCTTAGATAAAAACCAGCACCCTTATTTCGAAGAGATCGGGGATATGCAGGTCTCTTCCCACGCATTGATCAAACGTAGCGGTGAGATCGTCCAATTTGTTCCGTTCAATGAACGTGCCTGGCATGCCGGCCAGTCTAATTACTGCGGCCGAGAACGCTGCAACGACTTCTCCATCGGTATCGAACTGGAAGGCACAGACAGTGATGAGTTCGAAGACATCCAGTATCACAAACTTGCGAAACTGGTCGACTCACTACAGGCTGCCTATCCCCAGATTTCTGATAACATTACCGGACACAGTGATATTGCTCCCGGTCGAAAAACCGACCCGGGTAGCGGGTTCGACTGGGATAAGTTGCATAGTTACCTCAAAGGACAGGCTGTCTAAACAGATGATTAAGCATTTTTTCTGATAAACAGCTATAGTTACATTATTAGAACAATAACAACTAGTTACCGTTTCAACACATGGCACTAATCTCCATCATCATTGGTCTGTTTCTCGATCGCACGTTCCGTCATCTGCACGATCTGCGTGATATGACCTGGTTCGAGTTTTATTCTCAGGCGATACAGCGTTTCACTGGCAAACGCATGCCGCCGTTGCAATTTATCATCATCCTTGCACTGCCGGTACTGCTGCTGCTCAGTATCCAGATACTGTTACATGATTTTTTATTTAATGTACCCGCTTTTATCTTCGGCATAATCGTTTTTATCTACTGTCTCGGACCGGCCTGCCTGAGCAGCGATATCGAAGCCTATATCTATGCTCGCAAACTGGGTGACGAGGATGAAGCGCTGCATTACGCTGGCACCATCACCGACTCTGCGGCTTCTACCTCACCTGACCAGCAGATCAGTGACGTCACCCGGGCAATATTGAATATCGCTAATGAACGTATTTTTGCGACGATATTCTGGTTCATCATCCTGGGTCCTTTCGGCTGCATGTTATATCGGCTGATCTCTGAACTCAGCAAACAGATCGAGTATGATCAGCTCTCTCAGTTTGCAGAATTCATCCACGCGATAATGGCATGGGTCCCCGCGCGTATGTTAGCAATGGGTTACGCACTCACCGGTAATTTCGATGGCGCCTATCATGCTTATAGAGACCGGGCATATACCTCTGATCTTTCAGGCAGCAACAAAGAAGTACTGGTCGCTACCGGCCTGGGCGCTATGCGAAACCTGGATATGGAGACTGAACTTGCCAGTATCTATGCTGCACAGGCACTGGTTATGCGTGCAGTTATCGTCTGGATTGGTATACTGGCGGTGATGACTCTTGGCGGGATTTTCAACTAATCACATCGTACGGCCCATGAACAAACATCCTCTACTTAAAACTACTCGAGGCTGCCTGTGACGACCTATATCGATGTCATCAGGCATGGTGAACCGGTCGGCGGCAGACGCTACCGTGGTTACAGTGTCGATGACCCGCTAACCGAAAAAGGCTGGGCACAGATGCGTGCCGCCATGCCTGCATCACCGCACTGGCAGCACATCGTCAGCTCTCCGTTAAAACGCTGTCTTGATTTCAGTAAAGTGTTGGCGACTGATCTGCAAATTCCTTTCACGATCGAAGAGAACATGAAGGAGATCGGCTTCGGTTCATGGGAAGGTAAAACACCCGATGAGATCATCGCCGAAGACAGTGAAGCATTAAACCACTTCTATAAAGACCCGGTCAATAACCGTCCTGATGGTGCCGAGCCGCTGGATACTTTTTCTGAACGTGTCTGGCATGCTTACCTGCAGATCCTCGAGGAACACCGTGACAAGCATATATTAATCGTGGCACATGCCGGCGTGGCACGCGCCATCACTGCCAA
>CBDUKK010000374.1:0-2105 GCA_965367795.1 uncultured Gammaproteobacteria bacterium | reverse complement strand
ATTCTTTGACATATTATCTGGCCATTGATCAGGGCACCCATGCCAGCCGTGCCTGTCTTTTTGACGAGGCAGGTCTACTGCTTAGCGAACACACTAAGAATATACAACTGAAGCGAATCAGTAGCACGCATATAGAACATGATGCTGACGATATCATCAACTCGGTCAAGGAGGTCGTTGCTCTACTGCTGCATGAGCTAGACCCACATCAAACAATCGCTGCATGCGGCATAGCTATACAACGTTCGTCTGTTATTGCATGGCAGAACGACGGCACAGCAATAAGTCCGGTGTTAAGCTGGCAGGATACGCGTGGATCACGACAGCTGGATAAGTTAAGGGAGATCGAGAGTGAGATTCAACAGCTTAGCGGCTTACCTTTATCCGCACACTATGGTGCTACCAAGTTACATTATCTGCACGAGGTAGCAAAGGCACGAGGTATAGCAACCGACACAATCCGGTTGTCGCCACTGATCAGTTACCTTCTGTTTCATATCCTCGAAGAACACCCTTATATCGTCGATCACACTAATGCACAGCGCACACAACTTTTCAGCATTGCTGAACTTAACTGGTCAGCACGGCTCGCCGAACTGTTCGACGTACCGCTGCAGACTTTGCCTGATTGCGTACCCGTATTGAGCCGCACTGATACCGCACACGGCACACTGGCAGGAACAGAAATTCCAGTCACGGCTATCAGCGGTGACCAGAATGCAGCTTTCTTTGATAGCGGATTGCTAACATCAGAAACCGCACTGGTAAACCTGGGCAGCGGCGCTTTCGTACTATCTTTACTACCTCAATACCAGGCCAGCAAGAAACAGCTCAGTACTATAGTCTGCTCTGAGGACAGTAACGCTCAGTACGTTCGCGAAGCCACTGTCAACGGTGCTGGCAGTGCACTAGAGTGGCTTGAAAATACATATGAAATAAGAGATCTATGGGAACAGTTGCCGGCGTGGCTGGATGCAGCCGGTCTCGATGAATCCAGGCCGCCTCCTTTATTTATCAATTCTATCGGAGGTCTCGGATCCCCCTGGTGGGACAACAGTATCGAACCAGTATTTATCACCGACGATAGTTCAATCAATATAACTACGACAGGACTGCTATCGCTTGACCCGGCATCACAGGCTGTCGCCGTCATCGAAAGCATCGTATTCATGATCTGCATAAACCTGGAAATAATGCAGTCCGGGCAAACACTGAGCCGATTACGAGTCAGCGGCGGTTTGTCTCAACTCGATGGCTTATGTCAACGCCTGGCAGACCTGTCCGCTCTGCCGGTTGAACGGCTAAACTTGCCCGAGGCTACTGCCCGGGGTATTGCATGGCTCGCGGCTGGCAAACCGGATGACTGGTCGCGTGCAGATGCTGGAATATACAAACCTGGGAATAATGCTAAGCTTTACAAACGTTACGCAAAGTTCAGTGCGATAATGAACAATATGCTATAAGTCAGGATACAGCCGCTGCCAATATGCAACCACGTCTACTAGCCATCATCATCACGATATTACCCCTGATCACAACCAATATGGTTTACCTGGTCAGTGCTTACGAGGGTAATGTACCCTGGTGCATGCCCTACTTCGATGGTTGCACCACCATCAGCCAGGCAGCACGCAGTGGCAATTCGATATACATCTACCGTGCGACAATGATCGCGTATAGCGTCTTGCTCATCTGGTTCTGGATATACACGAGACAGTGGCTGTTGCAGGTACTCGGCGAAGCGACAAAGCTGAGCAGCGCCATCATGTGGCTTGGCATTTGCGGAGCCCTGTTCCTTATGGTCTACATCGACTTCCTTGGTACCACAGGTGAAATCAACCGCTTCATGCGGCGCTACGGCATCATGGTGTTTTTTACCTTCACACCTCTGGCCCAGGTGTTACTGCTCAAGTTGCACTATGAAACGTTATCTTCATCTGCATCAGCCAACCTGAAACGCCCCATCCTTCAGTTTCAGCTATACGTGTTACTCCTTATGTGCATCATCGGTCTCACCAGCATCATCCTGGATATCACCCAGTTAAAAACATACCAGAGCGAAAACATCGTGGAGTGGACTTTTGCTTTCTTATTAAACATGTATT
>CBDUKK010000373.1:0-2107 GCA_965367795.1 uncultured Gammaproteobacteria bacterium | reverse complement strand
CTGCATTTCGGTGAGATCACGCCGCGGCAGATAAGCCGCATGATATGGCCGCTGCTCGAGGGTCAGCGTGACTCAAAAACAGCGCAGTCGGCAGAGGTTTTCCTGAAACAGCTGGTCTGGCGAGAGTTCGCCCATAACGTGTTATGGCACTTTCCTGAGACGGCTACCCAGCCGATGGATAAACGTTACAAAAAATCATTCTGGCGCTCCAGTAAAGCAGACTACGTCGCATGGACCAGAGGCGAGACCGGGGTGCCTATCATCGATGCCGGTATGAAGCAGCTCTGGGAGACAGGCTGGATGCATAACCGCGTACGCATGATCGTGAGTTCGTTTCTTACTAAAAATCTTGGCATCAACTGGTTGCAGGGCGCCAACTGGTTCTGGGATACGCTGGTCGATGCAGACCTGGCGAACAATAGCATGGGCTGGCAATGGGTGGCTGGATGCGGTGTCGATGCCGCACCCTATTACCGGGTGTTTAACCCGAATACGCAGACCAAACGTTTTGACACCAGGTTCAAATATATCAACACCTGGCTGCCTGAACATAACGAACTGGATTACCCGCAACCGATGATCGACCTGGCAGATAGTCGTGAACAGGCATTAGATCGATACAAACAGAAAATAAGTTCTTAGGAGAAAAACTATGAAAGCACTTTTACTTATCGCACATGGCAGTAGACGTAAACAGTCTAATGATGAGGTCGTGGTACTCGCGGACAAGCTTAAAAATAACTGCTCAGAGCAGTACAGTATTATCCATGCAGGGTTTCTCGAGCTGGCAGACACCCTGATTCCTGACGGTATCAAGAAATGTGTCGATGATGGCGCAACCGAAATCATCGTGTTGCCATATTTTCTTAACTCGGGCAGGCATGTAGTAGAAGATATTCCAAATATCGTCGCAGAAACCATCCCTCACTATCCGGGTGTCGATATCAAGATCGCGCAACATCTTGGCGCATCAGATCTGATGATGGATCTGCTCATATCTTCAGCTAACTCAACCAGCTAATACAATCTGCTATAAAAACAGGCAATAGTACGAGGTGCAACATGAACGGAATTGATCCATATGCTTATATGCAACAAGTCGCCATCAAGATGGATGAGCTCAAGACGAGGGATGAGATCGAGACGGTTCTCGATGAACTGGAGTACCTGTTCGAGGTGATTCCGCCTGAGATGCAGGACAATGCAGAAAAGCTGATCAGCATGCTACGAAAAAAACTCGCCGACGCGACATAATAGTGAGCACTGAAAATCTATACCAGGAGACCGGGGATATCAGGGCTTATGCGATACGCCGGGTTAACCCGTTCCTGGGTGTTTTGCAGGTGATAGAAACAGAAGGCGGACGAGCAGTCAGCAGTAATGGTGTGGTATGGGAGATCGAGCTGCGTACCGAGCGCTCTGGCATGTGGGGCAGTCTCAATCAGCATATTAAGGAAGCGGTGTATTACCGATTCGGTCTCTGGTCAGCAGAAGAGGGCCTGGTTAATCGGCCACTGGCACCTCATCTCGACCGGGACCCTCTAATTAGCCAGTGCGATATCCTGATAAAGTGTATCGAAGAGCGTCTTCACTACATGCCTTTCAGACTGATCGATAATCGTGAGTTATGGCTTTTTGATAGAGAACAGCAACAACCACTCGCACTTCTGGCGTCGCAGAAACAAGGCGATAAACCGCTGTACCCGGAACCGAAATACTGGAAGTCATGCCTGGGGGCGAACGGCGTTGCCAGCCAGTACCGTTATCCAGCAGCCACACAGCTCGAAAAGCTCGTGGAACGCGCTGCCAGCACCAACATATGTAAGTACTGGGTGAACCGTGAAGACGACGGCAGCGGTACCCTGGAACACAATGGGGAGACCATCAGGGAAAATGATCTGCCCTGTTTTCTGCTCAGTGAAAACTGGTCGAACGATGAATCGCTATCACTGGTGAATGATTACATAGCCTGGATAGCGCCATCGTTATTATCGCTGCAACATCTTGCTGAAGCTGAACGTGATCGCCTGGAGAATCATCTGAATGTGCAGGCTGTTTCTGTAGAGCATCACTGGCACCTGTACCCTGATGTCGTCGACGAAAAGAA
>CBDUKK010000372.1:0-2111 GCA_965367795.1 uncultured Gammaproteobacteria bacterium | reverse complement strand
CCTCGTTTGCTAAATAGCACGATATTTATCTGTGACGAATTGAACCAGGCTGGTTAAATTACTCCGCACATCCTTGTGCTGCGCCCTTCGGGCCACACAGAAAACGTGTGTTCATGTTAGCTCCGGGCAAACATAGTCCACGGCCACCATTTTCTATAGATCTGATGTCATTGCGAGCCTTAGCGTGGCAATCTTCTTCATCTGCGCTCAAAGCAGATATGAGGTTATAAAGTATAAACTGCTATTTCTATTAGGAATCAATTGTCATTGATAATCCCTTATTTTCGCGACCTTTATTTACTTGCTATGTGCCTGTAATATCAGAGTCTTATGCAGACCAGTACCAGCACAATTCAGACGGTAACCATTCAATCCGGGCGGCCTTCGAGTAAGATTACGATCAGCGAGGAGGCGCAGCAGGAAGTACGCAAGGCTTACCTGGTATCGCAACGGCGACGTTTTAAAACTGAGATCAATCGTCTGACCTCGGGTGCTATGTTGCAGATGCTTAAAGATAAAACGTCAGTTGCAGAGGATGTTGAGCGTCTCAGCTTTCTGATGAGTTATGTTTATGCCTGGCACTGGCTGCAGCAGAATATAAACAGACAATACCAGGAAGAAGTGCTGAGTAGTTTTTGTAAGGGGCCGCAGGCGTTTTTGATGGAGATGCTGATGCAGAGCAACAGCACTGCAGAATTTATTCAGGCTTATATCGAGTACTGGCAACAATACCGGGGTGAAGCACAGTTGCAGCAGCAGAACCTGTTGCAGTTGCTGCAAGAAAAGCAGACATCGGAAAATCTCGCCGAACATATCGAGACGGTGTGGGAGTCACTACAGCTGTTCGCCAGGAGTTTTGATGCAGGTTATAAAGAACTGGCGAAACAGGAAAAAGAGCGTTATGCCGAGATGCTGGCAGATGAAGACAGGCAGCGTCTGGCGCTGGTCGATGAGCTTCCTGATAGCGAACCGTTAACAGCCTTTAGCAAGCTGGGTATCATCCCCGCCATGGGCTGCCCGCAGACCTGCCGGCACTGCATGTTTATCTTTCGCCCGTTGATGAAGAATACCGATGATCCGGCACAGCTGTTCCAGATGGTCGACGAGTTAACGACCTCCATATTATTTACCGGCGGTGATCTGACTAAACACCTGGATCATTTTTATAATGCGATAGAGACGATGCAGCATGTCACCACCTTTGCCATACTGTTGAATGGTGATTTTGCCGATAGCCGTGATATGACGAAAGAAGTGTTAGGCAGGATGGCAGCAGCTATCCGTCGTCGATCTGTCACCTGGGCTAAAGCCAAAGTGATGTTGCAGATCAGTTTTGATGAGTTTCACCAGGAAGTCGTAGTCGACCGCAAAGGTGAGTTGTCTGAACGGATTCCGGTAACCAAGATTGCCAATATCGTCGAAGCCGCGCCGAAATTTAATGATGAGATCCAGTTGTGTCTTTTGCACAAACAGGGCCATCTAAATTTTTCCATGGATCTTTTTCAGAAAGGTGTGTTCGCTCGCCTGGTCAATGAGCTGGGTCGCCGTGGGCACCAGGTACAGGTTTTATCCTCTGCACCATCATCTCGTCTGAAACGAAATCCACTGGCGCCGGAACAACCTGCACAGTTGATAAAAGACGCCACCTTCGTGCTAACAAAATATCCTGCTGTACCTCTGTTGCTGACCAGCACCACCATCGATGCCTATGGTCGCGCCAATATGATGGAGCTGCATGAAGCGGTGAATGAACGTGACCTGTTAAAACAGGTACTGGCAGGTGAGGGTGCGGGCGGTGAGACCTTCGATAAAGATCTGATGTTCTGGTTCAACGGCTGGGCGACCCTGTTTTCGGCAGTGCATATCTGCCTGGGTAACGTGTTTGAAGATGGTGTGGAAACGATCCGTAAACGCCAGCTCAAAGATCCGCTGAGCAATGCTTTAAACCGATTTGATCTTCGATTGCTGGATTATTATCGCGAGTTACGTGATGATCTCGATTCCATCATCGAAAGATCGACCAGTCCACACCACCTGTTTCATACCATCACTGAAGACGGTGCTATGCGTCTGCATATGACCCGTCGATTGATCAATAAATAATTTGAACG
>CBDUKK010000371.1:0-2128 GCA_965367795.1 uncultured Gammaproteobacteria bacterium | reverse complement strand
CGCGGTGATGAGCTGGATAAGATCTATGGCCTACAGCTGGGGGCATGGGATTACCAGACAAAACCGGTGTCACTCGAGTATCTGCTGGTTCGTATAGAGTCTTTTTTTCAGATAAAGAAGTCTGCTGCGGATGCTGAAAGCGCGCTGAGGGGTAAAGGCGATACTTCGTCAGATCTGAAGATCAACAAGAGGTCGATGCAGTGCTTCTGGAAGGGCAGTGAAATAAAACTGACGCCGACAGAATTTTCTATTCTGGCGGCGATGGTCGAAACCGGTGAGCCGATCAGTATAGACCAGTTGATAAAAGCGACACGTCAGGGTGTGGTGGAAGATAACACCATTAACACACATGTCCTGCATATCAGGAAAAAGTTCAAAGACACCGATACTGATTTTCAGTGTATAAAAACACGTTATGGTTTTGGTTATCAATGGTCGTGTGAATGAAGCTCGGTACACGTTTACTGGTATTCAGTTCGATCTTCCTGGTGACGCTGCCGCTGCTGGGTTATTACTTTATCGAGAAGATAGAAAGATCACTGCTGCAGGGGCAGGAGGAAGTCCAGTCGATGACCGCGTCGGCACTGGCAACTGTCGTTAAGGGTTATACTGATCTGTTCGATGTCGAAGAAGATGCTATCTACGTCTATCCAAAGAAGCAGAACATCAGCATCGATGGTTATATCATCGAAGATGAAGACTGGCACCTGCTCAAGAGTAAGTTTACTGCCTATGAAGGCGGTTATCTCTCACTGTTACTCACAGAAGATACGCGCTACATCTATACCTACCTCAGAGTGAAAGACCGGGATATCATATACAGAAACCCGCGTTATATCTCGCTGGATTCCAGCGACCACGTCAGGCTTGAATATATCGATAAGGACGATCAGCGTCAACGCCTGGTCATGCTCGCCGAAGGGCAGGGGAATATCAGTGTCTATAGAGTAAGTGATGACTGGAAAGCATGGAAGGATGGTCGTCATATGAGTGCTGTCTATGGTGTCTGGCGTGAGACGTCTGAAGGTTATGATCTGGAGTTGCGTTTTCCATCAGAATGGCTTGGAGCTGATCGACGCATGTCGATCAGCGTCGTCGATGTTTTTGGTGAGAATGAACGTTACCCTGATACTATCGTTTCGACGGAACTATTAGGTAATGAAATATTAAACCCACTTTTATTTCACTCCAGAAAGATTGGCGATGCCATATCCAGCCTGAAAGATTCCAGTTCGCAGATATGCATCATCGATAAGTTCCGACGTGTCCGTGCCGTTATCGGTGGGCAGCAGATGAATGAATCTCTCTGCCAGGCAACCGATAAAGTGAGTAAGACCCTGGTGGAGAATGTACTGCAGGGCAAAGAGCAGCAGGAAAGAATATCTAAAGATGATGAGCTGATGATCGTTGCCGCACACCCGGTATTCGATGGTATTGATATCATAGGTGCCGTACTCGTCAGTAGCAGCAGTAAACAGATCCTGTCGCGGCAACGTATCACCTTGAACGAAGTCGTGCTGGCGACAGCCGGCATGTTCGCACTTGTCTTTGCCAGCCTGCTCATCTTCAGTTCCTGGCTGGCGTATCGCATCAACAGGTTAAAGAAACAGGCGGCCTCGCTTGTCGATGACAGTGGCCGCATCATGGACAATATTGACCTGCCTGACAGTCGCCATCATGATGAGATCGGTGAGCTGTCTCGCAGTTTCTCTGCGCTGCTGTACAGGTTGAACGATTACACCCGCTTTCTGGAGACCGTGCCCAGGATGTTGCGCCACGAGATCCTCAACCCGGTTAATACCATCAGCATGTCATTACAGAGCCTGCAAGGAAAGCGTAGTCGGTTGCAAGATAATGAGACGGGTGATATAACAACTGCCGGTAATGCGATAGAACAGTTGCAGCTGATCGTATCCAGCCTGACGGAAGCGGCAAATATCGACGATGCACTGATACAGGATGAAACGGAAACTTTCGACATCGCGGCGCTGCTGGCGGAGTATGTCAGTAACTCACAGCGCAAACATGAGAAGGCGAATTTACTATACCGTGGCGTTACACGAGGCATATTCGTAGAGGGTAATGATATCCGTATGGTACAGCTGCTCGACAAGATCAAGGACAATGC
>CBDUKK010000370.1:0-2159 GCA_965367795.1 uncultured Gammaproteobacteria bacterium | reverse complement strand
AACTCGCCCGCGGTGCGAGAACCGCAAGGCCTGACAAAAAGAACCGAGTAAATGACAAACACCAAACTGGCAATAAAATCTAATACAAGTCCCAAAGAGCCAACCCACTAACCACCACCAGCATCCCACCGATAACCTGCTTGAACAAAACATCGTTCTGCAGGATAAAATCATGCGTCTTCAGACCGATAAAATGCCCAACTGCAGCAACAGGCAACAGAGCGATCGAAGTAACGACATTCAGATCGACACCCAGAGCAGCAAACGTTGTCATCTTTATCGTTACCAGGATAAACCAGAGCACAAATAACGTATTTCGCAGTTGTGACTGAACCACATTACGTACATATACCGCGACCATCAGCGGTGCCCCGGTCAGAGAGGTGCCAGCGACATAGCCGCCAGAGATTAGCAGTATCCTGTCTATCCATTGATTATCACTATGAATACTTTTATTGAACAGCCACATCACCGCGTAGAACAGGGTGATGCTGTAGATGAAAGTCACGATCCACAGGTTAGGCAGGTTGAGCAGGCCAAAAACCCCGATCAGAGCCGGCGGTATGATGTAATAAAGCGACGTCTTCAGATAATCCCAGTTAACATTATTTAAACGTGTCCGCAGTGTCAGCGCTGAAAAGAATAGCAGGTGCAGACCGATAAGCGGTAACCAGTACACTGGCTGATCATAGATAAGCAGCATGAACGGCAAGCCCAGTGCTGCACCACCGAATCCCAGGCCGCTGCGCACGAACCCCGCCCACAGAAACAGTATGCCGGTCAAGATGATATCCATTGTAGAAAAATCAGGAAACATATGGATAGAGCTTATGTGCCGCTAGATAAACTCGACGCTAGAATAATCGAGACGTCTAGTTGTTGATGGCATATTCCCGCGTTAATTTGAAAACGACCGGGCTTAGCAGGATCAAAGCGATCAGGTTAGGTACCGCCATCAGGGCATTTAAGGTATCAGCGACCAACCAGATGAAATCCAGATTTGCCGTCGCACCCACTGGCACAGCGACTATCCATAACCACCTGAAGGCCCTTATCGCCCCCTCACCGAACAGGTACTCAACACATTTTTCACTGTAGAAGCTCCAGCCCAGGATCGTAGTAAAAGCAAATATGCTCAAACCAAAGGTCACGATATAACTGCCGTAACCCGGCAAAGAAGCTTCGAAAGCTGCCGACGACAAGCTGGCGCCGGTTTCACCCAGTGACCAGGCACCGGAGGTGATGATGACCAGACCCGTAATCGAACAGAGTATGATGGTGTCGATGAATGTACCCAGCATGGCGATATGCCCCTGCTGGACGGGGCTGTTGGTTCTGGCAGCAGCATGCGCGATCGGCGCACTGCCAAGTCCCGCTTCGTTGGAGAAGATACCACGTGCGACGCCAAAACGGATAGCGGCCCAGACAGCGGCACCGGCAAAACCACCGGTAGCTGCTATCGGTGTAAATGCATGGGTAAAGATCAACGAAAAAGTATTCGGTAGCCTGTCAATATTCATCGTCAGGATGATCAATCCCGCTACGATATAAGCAATCGCCATGAACGGTACCAGCTTTCCAGCGACACTGGCGATGCGCTTGATACCACCCAGCAAAACCAATGCAGCCAGCACGGCCATGATCACGCCGGTGATTATATGTGGAACGGCGAAAGTGCCATGTATCACGTCAGCGACTGAATTTGCCTGTATGGTATTACCGATACCAAATCCGGCTAATGCACCGAACACCGCAAAACAGGTACCCAACCAGGCCCAGTGCGGCTTCAAGCCATTTTTGATATAGAACATAGGGCCACCGATATGCATGCCCTTATTATCAACTTCACGATATTTCACGGCGAGAACCGCTTCCGCATATTTTGTAGCCATGCCTACCAGGGCCGTACACCACATCCAGAACAGGGCACCCGGGCCTCCGAGAAAGATAGCTGTGGCCACACCTGCAATATTTCCAGTCCCGATGGTTGCAGATAAGGAGGTCATCAACGCGTTGAATGGCGCGATATCGCCTTCACCCTTGGCCTTTCTGCCTTGCCACAATAATTTGAAGCCATAGCCTATCCGCCTCAGTGGCATCAGAGAAAGGCCATACATCAGGTATAAACCGGTACCCAGTATCAGTATGAGCATCAGCGG
>CBDUKK010000369.1:0-2163 GCA_965367795.1 uncultured Gammaproteobacteria bacterium | reverse complement strand
TTCTTTCTTCCAGAAAGGCATAATCAGCTGCATCGAATTGCTTCTTGATCGATGCCCTGTCAAACCCCGGCCGGTCGATGACCACCAGGTGACACAGGTCGAATAATGACCGCCATTTAAACCATGAGGTGATACCCAAAAAAGCATCCATGCCGATGACCAGGCACAGCACTTCACCCGGGAATTCCTGTTTAATAGAAGCAAGGGTATCTACCATGTATGAAGGACCATCCCGGTCTAATTCTCGTTCATCGATCATCACGCCCGGATAGTCTGATAATGCGGTGTTTAATAGCTGTAGACGTTGTTCGACACTGAGCCAGGGATCAGCCCTGTGCGGCGGTATACGATTCGGGATAAAACGTAACTGGCTTAAGTTCAACGTCTCCTTAATACTGAGCGCAGGTTTGATATGGCCATAATGTACCGGATCAAAGGTACCACCAAAGATACCGATCATATGTGGGACAGTGAAAAGTGAAAAGCGGCTGTTTTTGAGCACACATGGATATGCTCGTTAAGTGCCTTCTTGTAAAAATCTTTATGCTGAAATGTCAGAGAAAAAACCTCTCTTACAATTTTTTCGCCTTTCATTATTCGTTTTTCACTGCCTGATATGGCCATCACCGAGCACGACGTACTTCTGGCTGGTCAGGCCTTCCAGGCCCACCGGGCCGCGGGCGTGCAGTTTATCAGTGCTGATACCGATCTCGGCGCCCAGTCCATATTCGAAGCCGTCTGCAAAGCGGGTCGAAGCATTCACCATCACCGAGCTCGAATCGACCTCGCGTAAGAACTGGCGTGACCTGGTGTAGTTCTCGGTGATGATAGATTCGGTGTGCTGTGAACTGTACTGGTTGATATGAGCGATAGCCGCATCGATACCCTGCACTATCTTTATCGATAAAATCGGTGCCAGGTACTCGGTCGACCAGTCATCCTCTACCGCTGCAACAGCATCGATATCAATATTTTTTAAAATATTGAGGGTTTTCTCGCAACCACGCAACTCGACGCCTTTATCTAGATACATCTTTGCCAGCTCTGGCAGGATATCAACTGCGACAGAATCTGCAAGCAGCAGGGTTTCCATGGTGTTACAGGTACCATAACGCTGGGTTTTAGAATTAAAAGCAACATTCAGTGCCTTTTCCTTATCAGCCTCATCATCGATATAGACGTGGCAGATACCATCGAGATGTTTGATCACCGGCACTTCCGATTCGTTACTTATGCGCTCGATCAAACTTTTACCGCCGCGTGGAATGATCACATCGACAGAGTCTTTCAGACGAAGCAGTTCGCCGACCGCTGCCCGGTCAGTGGTCTCGATGACCTGCACTACATCGGCAGGCAGTCCGGCAATCTCAAGCCCGTGTTTGATACATTCTGCGATCGCCTGGTTCGAATGGATAGCCTCAGAACCGCCACGCAATATCACCGCGTTACCGGATTTAAGGCATAAACCGGCCGCATCAGCCGTGACATTGGGGCGTGACTCATAGATGATACCGATAACGCCCAAAGGCACGCGCATCTTACCCACCTGGATACCTGAGGGACGGTAGGCAAGGTTTGAGATAACACCGACAGGATCAGGCAGGCTGGCGATCTGACGCAAGCCATCTGCCATCGACTGGATCCGTTCATCGGTCAATTCAAGCCGATCGAGCAGTGCTGCATCGAGGCCTTTTTCTTTACCAGCTGCCAGATCAAGCATATTGGATTGCTTTAGGCTGTCTGACTGCTCACAGATCCGGTCCGCTATCGCATTCAGCGCCTGGTCCTTCTGCGCGGTCGATGCACGTCCGATGTCTCTCGACGCATCGCGCGCAGCCTGGCCGACATTTGACATGTAAGTCTTCACGTCATTTAAAGGTGATTGTATATTTGCATTCACGGTTAAGTATTACCATCAGGTTTTGTATTTTTTGATGTGTAATATTATAACGAATGCCTATACAGCTTGCTCAGGCAATTAGCGATCTAAAATGAGGCGCTGCAACAAAAAAAGCAGCCGTAAAGGCTGCTTTTTTTGAAAATAACAGTCGTTAGATTCAGGCTTTTCTTCTAGAAACCGCTACCAGTCCTAATAAACCAGAGCCAAACAGCCAAACCGCCGCTGGAACCGGAACCGGATTGTTGACGAAGCTTTCGCTGCCA
>CBDUKK010000368.1:0-2164 GCA_965367795.1 uncultured Gammaproteobacteria bacterium | reverse complement strand
GGAAGGAAGTACTCAGAGACCATCAGCGGTTTACCAGAAACACGGAATACCGAGCGCCTGCCCCATACCGGACCATCAGACTCGATATATTTATTGGCTTCGTGCGATGCCGGCAGCTCGGCGACCTGTACATCTTCACGGCGCATGGTCCTGTCAGAGAACAACATCGCCCCCAGCGGGCGATTCCCCATATTGGCATAACGCCTGCGCGCGCCCTGTACGGTAAGCTTGGGGATAACAGTCCTGGCATAGACCAGCGGCCTGTCACCACAACACAGGAGCACCTGTCGCACCAGCGCCGAACGCTCATCTTTCAATGACATCGCTGCGGCCTCTTCATTATCTATAGTTTGCCAGTGCTGCGAGATCACCCGCACATTAAAATCTTTGTCGCATAGATCGATAAGCCGAGCCGTCAATGATGACGCATCAAACAGCCAGGGCATCAGAGATGGCTGGATAGTCTGATTGAATAGTTGATGACGCTGGTACCAGCGTTGTCTTGACTTCAAGGCTGAGGATTCACAGTGAAACTTACGAAGGTGTATTTTAGCGTGAAATCACCGTGCTAAAAAATTTATTATCAGGTTCGACCCAGCCACTTATGCAGCACGGCTTCGAGATGGTCTCGCTGCACCGGCTTGCCTATATAATCATCCATGCCGACGTCGAGACACCTCTCGCGGTCGCCGGACATCACGTTTGCCGTCATCGCGACGATGGGCAGATGCTGGTCGTATAAGGCCCTGATATCGAGTTTCCTGATTTCACGGGTAGCATCAAAACCATCCATCTCTGGCATCTGGCAGTCCATTAGCACCAGGTCGAACGACTGTTGCTGCAACACCTTCAATGCCTCGACACCGTTGTTGGCAAGCACCGCTTTGAGACCGACTTTTTCCAGCAGCTTCTGCGCGACCATCTGGTTAATCGGGTTATCTTCTACCAGCAGAACCTTGGCACTCAATTGCTTCGGCCTGCTCCCTAAGGCGGCCACATCGCTACTCTCACATTCTTTATCGGTGCATGGATAATTGGCCGTGAACCAGAAAGAAGAGCCAACGCCTTCCTCACTCTCGACACCCAGGGAACCGCCCATCATATCGACCAGCTGGCTGACGATGGCCAGCCCGAGACCTGTGCCGCCATATTTTCGTGTCGTCGACCCATCTGCCTGGGTAAATGCATTGAATAATGTATCCAGGGCAGACCGGGGTATACCGATGCCGGTGTCCGATACCGTGACTCTGACATCGACACTGTCTGTCTTGTTATCTACTACCTCGACGCTGATTTTTACCTCGCCCTGGCGGGTAAACTTCAGTGCATTGGATACCAGGTTGACGATCACCTGGCGAAGTCGGGTCGGGTCACCGATAAGGGTGCCAGGCAGCGTATCGTCGATCTCCTGGATCAGCGCTACGCCCTGCTGCTCCGATTTCAATGAGTGCAATACCACGATATCCCTGATTATCTGGTTGAAATCAAAAGCTATCTTTTCAAAACTTAACTTGCCTGCCTCGATCTTGGACAGGTCCAGAATATCATTCAGTATCGCCATCAGGGCATCTGCCGACTTGTGCGCCGTATTCACGAACTCATGCTGATCATCGTTTAGCTCGGTATCTTCCAGCAGCTGCAGCGTACCGATAACACCGTTCATCGGCGTGCGTATCTCGTGACTCATATTCGCCAGGAACTCGCCCTTGGCCTGGCTCATCTTTTCCGCTTTTTCTTTCGCTTCTTTCAGTTCAGCCTCGATCTTCTTGCCATGCAGGATCTCGTCCTTCAGGTTGTCGTTGAGCCTCTCCAGCGAGGCACTCGCATTGGTCAGGTCACTGATAAGCGCTTCATTCTTATAGGATAACTCGAGCTCAGCGATCGATGATTTATACATACGGTGAACGGCCATGACCATCACAACGAGGAAAAAACCGGTCATCGCCGAGAGCGCGTAATAGACTTCCCCGCCGATATAGAACAGGCGGAACATCAGCGGCAGCAGCACACAGCCGACATAGCCATAATACACCCAGGCAACGGATGAATAAGCCACGCCCGAGGCAGAGACACCGACCAGGATAAATGCCAGCACGATCTGGTACAGCTCATTGAACGGGAACATCAGGATCGACGTGATACCCCAGCCTGCGCCGGTGAGGAA
>CBDUKK010000367.1:0-2165 GCA_965367795.1 uncultured Gammaproteobacteria bacterium | reverse complement strand
CACCCCAACGCTCAAAGCTGTCTTTGGCATCATCATACCAGTCATCTTTTTCTCTAAAGATCTCACAGCTATCGTTTATGTTCTTCGGCGGAGAACTTGAACAGCCGGCCAGTAAGGCAGCACTAATTAGAATGAATGGTTTCAACATAATAGTTTAAGTTTTATGTAATAGGTTTTAAGTTGCAAGTTAAAATCAAAAACTTATAACTTTGAACTTATAACTATCCTGTCAGGCCAGAACGCATCCAGCACCTTCAGTGCCACCACCACATATATCGTAGCCATCGAGATAAGCAGGACCCGTAAGACAAACTTTTCTGAAAAATCTGCGCCTTCACCCAGACTGCTGTTAACCAGGATGATCATTGCCACCATGGCTGATGGCAGGTATTTCGCTATCGGCATACCAGAATATATGGCCGCACCAAAACCAAGACTAACGAAAAACATCAGCAATACAAGAAAATGGTATTCCGGTACAGCGACCAGTGCCCAATAAACAATAAATGCAACTGCGCCGCCGATCAATGTCGACTTGATCGAATTAATGCCAGCTTCCTTACCCTTTGCCAGGTCGGGCGACAGGGTGAAAATGGCTGCAAACATCATCACCAGGATCTGACTGGTCCAGTTATTAGCAATAAATAATAGTGCAATCGGCAATGCCACAATCGTACTCTTCATGGCGAGCTCAGCAGCGGGCGCTGAGTAACCCGGCTGGAACCCAGGGCGGGTAGGCAGCCCAGGAGAGTCTGGCGGGTCGGGCACAATGTAATGAGATAACCATAGCATAGCTATGGTCAACCAGCTTGAGGTAACGAGACCAAATGCTACGCCTATGGCAAGACCCTCACCTATTCCGGCCAGCATCGGCATCAGCAATAAACACACCAGCAACATCAATACCAGCCAGAATGAACCACCACGGTTTAAATGGTAGTAGGTAAAGAATAATGCCAGCGTCAGAAGCGGCACGAAGATGACAGGAAACGGCAGGATAAACAGGGTAAAGATATAACCGACAGCAAAGGCAAACAAGCTGTCTCGCATGTTACAAAGCCCTTGCGATAATGTTAGTTTCGGCAAGGGTAAAGCCAGAAAAACTGCAGACAGAACAGGAAGCAGAAAAGATAAAGGCCAGGCGATACCAAACGCCAGCGCCGATGCTATGGTCAAGCCAACGGCATATCGCAATATCTTTATCTGTTTTGGGTCTGTTAGCAAAAAAAACCTGCCTCCATACTAATCGTCATTTGATACCTACATTGATGTAGGTTATTGGGGTAATGCAGGAGCAAATACCGAGGAACGATACAATCTCATATCAACAGCTCAGTCGCTTAAGGAGATTACTTCGTTCCTCGCAATGACAGTATAAAATTAATAAATATACGAGAACCAGCTCAACACCCGTATCCAGATCCAGCCCAGCGAATTGATCAGCCAGTTATCCGTTGAATAAAACTGCACATCTGCCTGTCCGCCCAAGCGGAGATTACCTTTTACACTGTCATCATCAAAAGAGATATACACAGGGAAACGCTGCGCATCACGTAACCAGCCTGCACTGTTCTCGATGGTTTCAAGATCACCGATAGCACCGCCTTTTTCATGGCTTACCGCAAAACCCATGCTGTTGACCTTACCCTGAAAGACTCTGCCTGGAGCCGAATCGAGTATGATGTCGACCGGCGTTCCAACTTCCACATTGGCAATACTGTTCTCTCGCAGGTTAGCCTTAACCCAGACATTTTCCACTTCGATAAATGTCATCAAGGGCGCACCGACACTCGCATAATGCCCTTCATCGATCTTCAGGTTGGTAATGCCACCATGTGATGGCGCCAGGATGGTTGTTCTGGATAGATCGATCTGGGCTTTTTTAAGCTTCGCGATAGCTGAACGTATTTTAGGATTTTCTTTTCCCTTTACACCCAAAGCCTGTTTCGCCTTTTCCAGTTCAGACTTTGCACTATCCAGCTGCGCCTCAGCCTTTACCACAGCAGCCCTGGCTTTATCGCCGCGGGCTTTTGAATAGATCTGCTTTTCTTCTAATTCAATAACCCGATTGGCCTGTGCTTTGAGGTGATCCAGATTGGCTACTGCTTCTACTACTTTTGCCTGGGCAGTACTAACATTTGCGGTGCCGGCTCCGATATCCTGAC
>CBDUKK010000366.1:0-2222 GCA_965367795.1 uncultured Gammaproteobacteria bacterium | reverse complement strand
AATATCAAAAATTCTGTCAATTTTCCTGCTGTCAAACTGCCGCGCGGCGGCAAATCACGTGTTGCTATCACGCATAAAAATATGCCGGACATGATCGCAAAGATCTCGGCAGCTGTCGGTGACCACGGTTTCAATATCCATCACATGCGCAACGAGTCGAAAGCTGATCTGGCCTACACATTGATGGACATCGAGTGTGAAATCGGGGATGATTTGATTAAGAATTTTGCAGCTATCGATGGTGTGCTCAAAGCACGTCAGGTTTAACTAGACAGTTTTAAGTTATAGGTCGTAAGTTATAAGTAACAGATAAACAAACTTACAACATATCACTTACAACATATGACTTAACAAAGATGACCGAAAAAGACCTATTAGCAGAGATACGTAAACGTATTGACGAGATCGACAAGTCTATTCAGGAACTGGTTTCTGAACGTGCTTCCTGTGCCGCACAGGTGGCCGAGGTCAAACAGCAGCAGGGAGAAACCGGGCACTTCTACCGGCCGGAGCGTGAGGCCCAGGTCTTGCGCGCAGTGATGCAGCGAAACACCGGTCCTCTCACTGATGAGAGCATCGCGGGTATTTTTCGAGAGATCATGGCGGCCTGTCTTGCCCATGAAAAGCCATTAAAAGTTGCCTTTTTAGGCCCGGAAGGTACCTATACCCATTCCGCCGCAGTCAAACATTTTGGCAGCCTGATCGAGACGCAGCCCGTGGAAAGTATCGAAGAGGTTTTCCGTGTCGTCGAAGCTGATGGCGCAAACTTTGGTGTCGTCCCGGTTGAAAATTCGAGCGCGGGCGTTATCAATCACACCCTTGATCTTTTCATGAAATCGTCACTGAGCATCAGCGGCGAAGTGGCGCTACGTATCCGGCATAACCTGTTGAGCAGTCTGGACTCGCTGGATAAGATCGACCGCGTCTATTCGCATCAGCAATCGTTGTCACAATGCAGCCAGTGGCTGGATAAGAACCTGCCGAATGCAGAACGTATAGCGATGAACAGTAATGCGCAGGCTGTACTCTATGCCAAAGAACACAATGCAGCATCCATCGGCGGCGTGATGGCGGCTGAGCTATATGATGTACCTGTCCTGGTTGCCGATATCGAAGACGAACCGGACAACACCACACGGTTTGCAGTGATCGGCCAGCACCTGTCACCACCGAGCGGTGATGATCGCACCAGCCTGCTGGTCTTTGTTCATAATAAACCCGGCTCATTGTTTGACCTGCTCAAACCATTGGCCGAGCGTGGTATCAGTATGAGTAATATAGAGTCGCGTCCATCACGCAGAGGCGTTTGGGACTATGTGTTTTTTATCGATATCGATGGTCATCGTGATGATGACAATGTGAGGGATGCGATCACTGAAATTGAAAAAGCGTCAGCGATGGTAACCATCCTCGGCTCATATCCAAAAGCTGTCATCTAAGATGCCTAAGTCTTTTCTCGAACTCGCCACGCCCGGTGTTCAGCAGTTAACGCCATACCAGCCAGGTAAACCGGTAGAAGAGCTGGAGCGTGAACTGGGGATTACCGGTTCTATCAAACTGGCGTCGAATGAAAACCCCCTGGGTCCCAGCCAGCATGCGCTGGATGTGATCGCGAATATCGCTCCGACGATCAATTACTACCCTGATGGCGGTGGTTATGCTCTGAGCGACAGACTCGCGAAACAGCACTCAGTGAGTGCTTCCAGTATTACCCTGGGAAATGGCTCGAATGATATCCTCGAACTTGTCACGCGTGCATTTTTGACGCCGCAGCATTCTGCGGTGTTCTCTGAGTATTCGTTTGCGGTTTATCCGATCGTGGTGCAGGCAGTTGGTGCAACCGCGCATGTTGCAAAAGCTTTTCCGCAAGACCATGAAACTATGCCCCTGGGGCATGATCCCGAGGCGCTACTCGCCCAGGTAGATGATACGACGCGTATCATTTTTATCGCTAACCCGAACAACCCCACAGGCACATGGTTGACACCTGGTGCCCTGGAAAACCTGTTCTCCAGTATCGCGCAGGATATCATCATCGTACTCGACCTGGCCTATACAGAATATATGGATGAGGATGTTAAGCCGCCAGTTAAACAGTGGCTGCAACAGTTTCCGAACCTGGTGGTGACGCAGACCTTTTCAAAGGTATACGCACTGGCAGGGCTGAGGATCGGTTACTCCATATCTAACCCCGAGATCGCTGATATATTGAACCGTGTCAG
>CBDUKK010000365.1:0-2234 GCA_965367795.1 uncultured Gammaproteobacteria bacterium | reverse complement strand
GACGACAAGCAGTGGGAAGAGTTGAGCATCGCGGGCTGGCTGCATGACTGTGGAAAGGTCACGACACCGGAATATGTGGTCGATAAGGCAACAAAACTCGAGACCATCTACGACCGTATCCATGAGGTCAGGATGCGCTTTGAAGTATTGAAGCGTGATGCCGAGATCGACTGCTGGCAGCAGATAGCAGAGGGTGGCGATAAAGCCCTGTTATTTGAGGAACTCGAGAAAAAGAACCGGGAACTGGATGATGATTTTGCTTTTATCGCTGAATGTAATGTGGGTGGCGAGTTCATGGCTGATGAAAAGATCGAGAGGCTGCAGGCTATCGCTGCGAAAACGTGGAACAGGACACTGGACGATAACCTGGGTCTGTCATGGGAAGAACTGAACCGAAAAGACAGCCGGAACCACGCGTTGCCCGTTGCTGAGAACCTGCTCGCAGACAAAGCAGAGCACCTGATAAAACGCGATGAAAAAGACCGGATAGCGGAAGACAATCAATGGGGTTTTAAAGTGAAAACACCGCAATATAAATATAACCGCGGTGAGTTATATAACCTCTCGGTGAAGAAAGGCACCTTGAGTGAGGAGGAGCGTTACATGATCAATGGTCACATGATACAGACCATCATCATGCTGAATAACCTGCCTTACCCGAAAACCTTACGCAACGTGCCATTGATCGCCGGCAGTCATCATGAGACCATGGATGGTAACGGTTATCCTAAAAAACTGGTGATGAGCGAGCAGCCGCTGACCGCACGGATGATGGTGATCGCAGATATATTTGAGGCGCTGACAGCATCAGATCGCCCCTACAAAAAAGCAAAAACGCTTAACGAATCTATCCGTATACTGAGTTTCATGAGGAATGATAAACACATCGATGCTGAACTGTTCGACCTGTTCCTGAGCAGCGGTGTTTATCTTGAGTATGCGAAGAAATTCCTCTCGCCAGAGCAGATCGACGAAGTGAATATCAGCGACTACCTGTCCTGAAAGACAAGTTCTCTGACGGCGATAAGAGTATAAGGTTAGCGTATTATGAAAGATGAAGAGCATGTGAAATCCTATTCGCCGACCGAAGAGAGGGTAAATATTTCTTCCCATGCCATCGGCCTCCTGCTCAGCGTGGCCGCTCTAGCGTTGCTCGTGATGCACGCAAGTAGCAATGGCGATGTCTGGCATATCGTAAGCTTTAGTATCTTTGGCGCCAGCCTGATCATACTGTTTGCTGCTTCTACCATCTATCACAGCAGCAGGGATCCTGCTTCGAGAGCGCGCCTGCGGGTGGTCGATCACGCGTCTATCTATATACTTATCGCCGGAACCTATACGCCATTTACCCTGGTGACGCTCAATGGCCCGATAGGCTGGACTATCTTCGCTATCACATGGGGGATGGCGCTGAGTGGTATCGCGTTGAAACTTTTCTTTACCGGCAGGTATGAATTAGTCTCGACTCTGATGTATGTTTTCATGGGCTGGATAATCGTTTTCGCGATCGGCCCGCTGATCGATAATCTTCCCCCTGACGGACTGTCCTGGCTGGTTGCCGGCGGCATAGCCTATACTGTCGGAGCGATCTTATATGGCATCAAGCAGATAAAGTTTAACCATGCCATCTTTCATGTGTTTGTCCTGATCGGCGCCTTCTGTCATTTCGTGGCGGTCTATTTTTACGTGTTGCCGGAGATTTAACCCGGCCGCTAATACTGGTGTTTTACCACGCCGAACTTTCTTCGTAAGTCTCTCAGGATCAGATATGTCCACGGCCAAAGCAGCGCACTGGTGACGGTCGGCATGAAAAACAGCCAGCTATCGGGCGCACGTCCCAGCATGCCATCTACCCATAATATCAGAACCTGCTTGAATAGCAGCAGGAAGAAGATCACCACGGCCTGCTGCATCAGCGAAGCCACACGAAGACGCTGGTGTTGTTTGTGAATGACGAAGATGACGAATACCATGCCGACAGCATGCTGCCCCATCAGGGTGCCGTAACTAACATCGAGGAATAATCCGGCAAACCAGGCGATGGTGACACCGATCCTCGTTGGTTCGGCCATCGCCCAGTAGATCAATACCAGTGTTACCCAGTCAGGTCTGAACGCGATCGCCCAGTCCGGTAACGGCATGATGGCGAGCATGAACGCGCCGATGATGGTGAGCAGGCCGATACGCAGTGTCTTATTCACGGTTGCCCCTGCGCTGTGACGATTTTTCCTTTT
>CBDUKK010000364.1:0-2269 GCA_965367795.1 uncultured Gammaproteobacteria bacterium | reverse complement strand
TCCCGCTGCGCCTGCAGCAGGTTTGCCGGCAGGCGTTCACTGCGGTAACCATCGAAGTAGGACAGGGCTGATGAAAATGCCGGTGCTGGAATACCGTTTTCGACGGCGAGGATCACCGCTTTACGCCAGCCGGCTTCTGCTGATTTCAGCGCCTCGGTAAAGAAGGAATCCAGCGCCAGGTTTTCCAGCTCGGGATTTTTATCATAGGCATCTTTTATGTTGCCGAGGAAGGTGCTGCGGATGATACAGCCGCCGCGCCACATCAGGGCTATCTCACCATAGTTAAGATCCCAGCCCATCTCTTTTGCTGCTTCAGACATAAGCATGAAGCCCTGTGCATAAGAGATGATCTTGGAGGCATACAGTGCATCACGAAGTGCGTTTAAGATTTCATCGCGTTCGCCTGAATATGAAATTTGCGGGCGCGGACCGAGTATCGCTGATGCGCGGACACGTTCATCTTTCAACGACGACAGTACGCGTGCGAACACCGACTCACCGATCAATGTCAGCGGTACACCGAGATCGAGGGCGCTGATACCGGTCCATTTGCCGGTGCCTTTCTGACCGGCAGTATCCAGAATCTTGTCGACCAGCGGTTCGCCATCTTCATCTTTTACCGCGAGAATGTCTTTCGTTATATCGATCAGGTATGAATCCAGCACCCCGGTATTCCATTCTTTGAATACCTCATGCATCTCATCACAGCTCATGCCGAGCGCATTCTCCATCAATGAATAGGCCTCACATATCAGCTGCATGTCACCGTATTCGATACCGTTGTGCACCATCTTCACGAAATGACCAGCACCGTCCTGCCCTACCCACTGGCAACACGGTTCGCCATCGACCTTGGCTGATACCGCCTGGAAGATGTCTTTTACCAACGGCCAGGCTTCCGGGTCACCGCCGGGCATTATGGACGGGCCATGGCGTGCACCTTCTTCACCGCCTGAAACGCCGGTACCGATAAAGCGCAGACCTTTCTCTCTCAGGTAAGCGGTGCGCCGGGTAGAATCCGGGTAGTGTGAATTTCCGCCATCGATGATGACATCCCCCGGTTCCAGCAACGGCACCAGCATATCGATAAAACGGTCGACAACTTCACCGGCTTTCACCATCAGCATCACCTTTCGAGGTACCGATAATGACTCGACCAGCGCTTCTATGCTGTGTACACCTATAATACTGGTGCCTTTTGCCGGCCCGTCGATAAATTCATCGACCTTGCTGGTGGTACGATTGAAGACGGCAACACGATAGCCGTGGTCAGCCATATTCAGGACCAGGTTCTGCCCCATTACTGCAAGTCCGATAAGCCCGATATCTGCCTTTTCCATAGTTTCAGTTTCTCTTGGTGATGATTTTCAGGAATTTATTCCACTGTATATTACATACAAGCAAGGATTAAGCCACTTGTTAATGAAACTATTTTGAAATCAGGCCAAGCACCAGAAGCTATTATTTTTCAAACAGAAAAACTGGCATAAGAATTAAATAACCTTAATAAAGGTATATTTAATGCTCATGGAATAGTAAATTACAGCACTAAACAGGCACACCGTGTTTGATCGTGGTGCATTTCTCCGCGATTCGATAAAGGCTGTTATGATAATGATTGTAGTGACAACTGGTGATTTGATTCAGGTCAATAACATATTTGTAATCATCTATAAGCTTCACATGCAGCGGTTTATAATAACCAGACAATTCTGACTTAATTTTTTATCTATCACTAAGGAATAAACAAGCTAATAATGCCGGGTACTACAAACATACCATTGCAGTTTCTCAACCTGTGGTTGACCTTACTGCTGATCTGGCTGATAGCCAACGGCAACCTGGCATCTGACACGGTTATCGCCGGCGTCGTTATCTCTGCGCTTATCGCACTGGCATTTTCGACCTTCGCACGGGTCTACAGCGTCATCCGCTGGTCACCGAGGGTTATGTACTATTACCTGATGTATCTCGGCGTATTCTGTATCGAACTGTTCAAAGCCAATATCAATGTCATGCGACTGGTGTTCTCGCCACATATCGATATCAAACCCGGTATCGTCGAGATCAAGACCGGGCTAAAGTCACCCATTGGCCGGCTGGCACTGGCGAATAGCATTACCCTGACGCCCGGCACGCTGGTCGTTGATATAAAGGATGATTCACTGTTTATCCACTGGATCAACATCGGTGCGACTGATCCGGTTGCTGCCAGCGAAGCGATCTCGGGGCGTTTCGAAAAATACCTGAAGGTGATCTACGGATGATG
>CBDUKK010000363.1:0-2270 GCA_965367795.1 uncultured Gammaproteobacteria bacterium | reverse complement strand
AAAAAGCCGGCTGTTCGGAGACCAGCTGGTATCCATGCCTTTTTTCCAACGTGCCGGTGCTATTGCTGACCACCCGTTGATCGAAGAAAAACTGATCACGGCAGCAAACCAGTGTGCACAGGACCTGGGCTCAGACCGCGTCGAATATCGGGATGATATCCCGCGACAGGCCATGCCTGTGCAATCACATAAAGTCAACATGGTGTTAGCCCTGCCCGATAACAAAACAGCCTTATGGCAGAGCTTTAGCTCAAAATTACGTGCCCAGATAAAACGCCCGAAACGCGTAGCCCCACAGGTATTGTTTGGCCACACGGAATTAATCGACGATTTTTATGCGGTGTATGCGAGAAATATGCGTGACCTTGGCTCACCGCTACACAGCAAACAGCTTATCCTTAATATCCTGCAACAGTTTCCTGAGAATAGCTGGCTGACGGTAGTCCGGCTCGAGAACAAGCCTGTTGCCGGCGCATTTCTGCTCGCTTATAAAGACACCATGGAGATACCCCTGGCCTCCACCATCCGTGATGTTAACCACCTTAGCATCAATATGCTGCTCTACTGGCAAGTGCTTAAATTCGCTATCAGCAAAGCCTACAAAAACTTTGACTTTGGCCGCTCGACAAAAGATGCCGGCACCTACCGCTTTAAAAAACAATGGGGAGCGAAAGCAAAACCGTTATACTGGCATTACTGGTTAAAAGACGGTGCCGAACTGCCCGAACTGAATCCGTCTAACCCAAAATATGCGCTGGTCATTTTTTTATGGAAACGTCTGCCGGTAAGATTAAGCCAGCTGCTAGGCCCGCACTTAGTGAAATATATACCTTGATCGCCGGCAACAACATACTGACCACGACATGAAAGCATTATTAAAAGAATTATTGATTCCCCCCTTTGCCAGCCGCTTTGTCAGCTCACTGGCCACCGGCATTTTCGGCCAGGGCGTGCCTGTTTTCCTGTTGCACCGCATGTCATCCGCCCAACCGTCAGGCCAGGCGTATAGCCATGGCACATCTGCTACCCATCTGCGCCGCTGTTTACAGTACCTGGTCGATAGCGATTACACCTTTATCTCACTGGAACAGTTAGTTACTGCCATAAAAGAAGGCACGCCCCTGCCGGAAAGAGCTGTCGCCTTCACCATGGATGATGGCTTCATCGACCAGGCTGAGATCGCTGCACCGATATTTCTCGAATATGACTGCCCGCTAACTTTTTTTGTTATCAGCGGTTTGCTCGATCAGCAGCTGTGGCCGTGGGATTCACAGTCCTCATGGATCATCAACAACACGAAAAAATCCCGACTGACGCTGGATTTCCCTGACGAAACATTACACATCGAAATTGATGACAGTAATCGTCGTCATAACGCCCGGGAACTGACCAGGAATTACCTGAAAGAAGTCGATGCGACACTGATCCCTGCTCTACTAGAACAACTGGCCGACGATGCAGGGCTCGTCCTGCCTGAAACACCGCCAGACCAGTGTATAGCCATGGACTGGAACAAGGCACGCGAACTTGAACAGAAGGGCATACAATTTGCGCCGCACTCGGTTACCCATCGCATTCTGTCAAAACTGGACCGGGAAAATGCTGAAAAGGAAATCCTCGACTCATGGCATACACTGCAAAGAGAGCTGGAAAATCCATTAAACCTGTTCTGCTATCCGACCGGTCGTATCTTAGATTTTGGTCCCAGAGAAGTCGAAATCTTGAAAAATAATGGTTTTATCGGTGCTGTTTCCACCATTCCTGGCCATATAGAACCCGGCAAAAACGCGCTCAAGCGTCTCTACCATCTGCCAAGATTTGAATTACCCAATACCATGACAGACTTTATACAATATTGCAGCTGGATCGAGCATGCCAAACATGCTGACAGCAGCAACTGACACCGTCATAATTATTTACACAGACACGCCGCCAGCTTTCCGATATCCCAAAGTCATATTTTCTTTATAAGTATCATTAACTTATCGACTCAAGCATGAAGCAGCCCACGACTTCAATGCGATAAAAACTATAACCTGTCTCATGACCGCATGATACCGACGTCATATTTATTTACATTTCATGAGCACTATTGCGGTCAGCACAACATGATCAGCCTTAAGTTATTGAAGTTAAATACTCTTATTTTTATGGCATGGATTATGCTTATTTTAAAGCAGGTTATCCAAACAAGTTAGTGATTACGCTACAAAAGCAATGAATGGATAGCCCATGTGGTGTAACACAGACAAGTTGCAAAGAACTTTACA
>CBDUKK010000362.1:0-2299 GCA_965367795.1 uncultured Gammaproteobacteria bacterium | reverse complement strand
GCATTGGAAGACTTCAAAGCGAACGGTGTTTACTAAGTTTTTTAGTTGCTCAGAATAAGTGCAGACGATAGAGTTTAAATAGAGAATAACTATGGCAGGCGCAAAAGAAATACGCACCAAGATCAAAAGTGTACAGAATACACAAAAGATCACCAAAGCAATGGAAATGGTTGCAGCCAGTAAAATGCGTAAAGCACAGGATCGTATGCGTGCTTCACGTCCTTACGCTGATAAGATGCGTGATGTATTGAGCCACCTTGCGCAGGCGCACTGTGAATATAAGCACCCTTATCTGCAAGACCGCGAGGAAGTAAAGCGCGTCGGTTATATCGTGGTTTCGACAGATCGTGGTTTATGTGGTGGCCTGAATACCAACATGTTTAAAGCCGCGATCAACGAGATGTCAGACTGGCATGATAAAAATGTCGAGATAGATATCTGTGCGATCGGTAAAAAAGCAGCAACGTTTTTTTCACGTTTCCAGGGCAACATCATCTCGCAAACGGCAGACCTGGGAGATCAGCCTTCACAGGAAGAGTTGATCGGCACTGTTAAGGTCATGCTTGATGCCTATGATGAAGGCAAGATTGACCGCCTGTTTCTGGTGAGTAACGAATTTGAAAACACCATGACACAGACTCCGACGATACAGCAGCTGATCCCGGCAACTGGTGAGATTGATACAGAACTGGATCATCACTGGGACTATATCTATGAGCCTGATACGAAACCGATCATCGATGCATTGATGATGCGATTTATCGAGTCCCAGGTCTATAAAGGCGTAGTAGAAAATATTGCCTGTGAGATGTCTGCACGGATGATTGCGATGAAGAGCGCAACAGATAACGCAGCTGACATCATTAAAGAATTACAAACGATTTATAACAAAGCGCGACAGGCATCGATTACTCAGGAAATTTCTGAAATTGTTGCAGGCGCAGCTGCGGTTTCATAACCGTCGTCATTGCGAGCGAAGCGCGGCAATCTCAATTAGCCACTTACGTGCTACAAAGAGATTGCTTCGTACCTCGCAATGACAATAATTTGATAACAGAATTTAAAATTTTAATACATAAGTATTTACGAGGATAACAATCATGAGTACCGGAAACGTAGTAGAGATTATCGGCGCGGTTATTGACGTCGAATTTCCACGGGACTCCATTCCTAAAGTTTACGACGCGCTAAAACTTGATGAAACAGGTTTAACGATGGAAGTGCAGGCGCAGTTAGGCGATGGTGTCGTACGAGCAATCGCGATGGGACCAACAGAAGGCTTGCGTCGTGGAATGGAAGTTAACAATACCGGTGATGCTATTCGCGTACCTGTCGGCCCTAAAACATTAGGTCGCATCATGGATGTATTAGGTAACCCGATTGATAACCAGGGTGATATCGGCAATGACGATACCATGCCTATCCACCGTAAACCACCAGCTTTTGAAGAACAGTCTTCAGCCACTGAAATCCTGGAAACTGGTATTAAAGTTATCGACCTGGTTATGCCTATCGCTAAAGGCGGTAAGATCGGTCTGTTCGGCGGTGCTGGTGTAGGTAAGACCGTAACGTTGATGGAACTGATTCGTAATATCGCGGTTGAGCATAGTGGTTTCTCTGTGTTCGCCGGCGTAGGTGAGCGTACTCGTGAGGGTAACGATTTCTACTACGAGATGCAGGAAGGCGGTGTACTCGATAAAGTAGCGCTGGTTTACGGTCAGATGAATGAACCTCCCGGTAACCGTCTTCGTGTTGCCTTGACCGGTTTGACCATGGCGGAATATTTCCGTGATCAGGGCAGCGATGTATTGATGTTCGTTGATAACATCTACCGTTACACACTAGCGGGAACCGAAGTATCAGCACTGCTAGGTCGTATGCCTTCAGCGGTGGGTTACCAGCCAACACTGGCGGAAGAGATGGGTGTTCTTCAAGAGCGTATCACATCGACTAAGACAGGTTCGATTACCTCATTCCAGGCGGTATACGTACCTGCGGATGACCTGACCGACCCCTCTCCAGCAACGACATTCGCACACCTTGACGCGACCTTAGTACTATCACGCCAGGTTGCAGAACTGGGTATTTATCCTGCGGTGGATCCGCTGGATTCTAGCTCGCGTATTCTTGATCCGCTAGTCATCGGCACAGAGCACTATGAAATTGCACGTGGCGTTCAGGGATTACTCCAGCGTTATAAAGAACTAAAAGATATTATTGCGATTTTGGGTATGGATGAATTATCAGACGATGATAAACAGGCCGTAGCTCGTGCTCGTAAGATTCAACGTTTCCTGTC
>CBDUKK010000361.1:0-2306 GCA_965367795.1 uncultured Gammaproteobacteria bacterium | reverse complement strand
CGGAGAGAACGCCATGCGCTTAACCTTTTTCCAGGCGATACAGGTTTGCAGAGTCTCACCTGCCAAAACGATGACACCGGCAAAAAACTTTTGTCAGATTAAAACCAGGGGTCCTGCTGACCGATATAGGCAGTGATGTGTAATCTATTTATTTCGCGATTTGATGCCGGATAACAACAGGCGGAAGGTTTCCAGTGCTTCATTTAGCTCTGTACATTTTTCACCAGGAGATTTCTCCATCATATTGCGTAACACAAATTCAGCCGTATCAACGGCCCGCTGGCTGCGCGGGTTCTTCGGACAACTAGCAATGTTTAGATATTTATCAAGGGTTCTAGTCGTTGGTGTCGATTTATCGATATAGACCGGCCATAGACCACTCTCTTCAGCGAGCTCAAGCTTGGTTTTACCAAGGTCGTGTTCCCAGCATGATAGCGACATATTCATCACTTTAACCACCTGTTCGCGTATTTTTGATTTCTGCTCATCTATTTCATTATCACCGGTATGCAGCATCCCCAGGTTGACCAGGCCCGGCATTGCGCCGGGGTTTTCTTTAGCGAAAGACAGCAGACTGCTCAGCGTCTCTTCCACCGCGTCTAATCGCTGATAACTCTGAGTGGATGAGACCCGCTCATTACCGGGCGCTGCATTTAAAGCAATGGCGATACCGTTTTGTCCCAACACATCGACCGTGTTTATGCTGGCATCACACTGGAACACATGCCCGTCTTTATGTTTACAGCCGAGCCGGGTATGCAGGCTGTCCTGTCGTGAGCCATCGGCAACTTCAGCCTGTTTAATTATCTGCTTTATATCGTCGACAAACAGGTCCGTGCTATCAAGATCTATAATCTCATCACTGGCATAACCGAACAGGCTGGTCGCCCCGGTATTGAAATACACCGCATCGTTATCATGGTCGAAGCACATGAGAGCATTATCATCCAGGTCGAGCAGTCGCTGCAGGTCGTTAGTGCGCATCCTGACCTGTTCGGTCATGGAATTGAACGCATCTGCCAGGATATGAAACTCTCTCAAGCCTTTATTATTGACGGTCAGATCCAGCTTGCCATGCGTTATCTGTTCCATATCTCCAACCATGCGACCGAGCGGTGTAAACAGAAAGCGATGGAACAGCCATAACGCGAACAGCAGGGTGCTGAACGATAACAGGAGAAAGCCCGTGATGGTGACAGTCTGCGTCTTATCCATCTCCCGGCTCAGTTCATCGATGTTTTCATAACCGGTAATCTTGAACGCCGGTGTTCCATCAGAAGCATGCAAGGTGAACTCGACAGGCAGATGACCATCCGTAACCTCCTGTTCATTAGTATTGATCATATCCCCGGCGAGAGAATAGATACGCACCGGTGTCTTTGTAATATTTCCGATGTCGGGCAGATTGAATAGCGGGTTGACGATGATCTCCAGGTACCCCACCGGGCGCAGACCGCCTAGCGGCACCAGAGTGGAGAATAGCGGCCCCTGCGCAGACATCCATAACGCGTCGACAGCTTTGAGCCGATCAGAAGCTTTTCGATTTTTGATCAGGTCCGCGAGAAAACCGGTAAGCTCATCACCGAGCATAGCAGGCCCGGTATTGCTCTCCCCGATCAGTTCCAGCTGCAGGTTATAGACCCTGATCTTTTCCAGGTCGATCTCAGAGAAACCGACGAAACCGTTGACGAACGGATCATCGAGCAACTGCACCAGCCGTTCTTTATCGATAGCAGCAGGCGCTTTCAACACCGAGATCAATTCGCTGCTATGACCCAGTTTCATACCCAGGTCAAAAGTACGGCTCCTGAGCTGCTTGATCATCTCCTGTGAAGCAACCTGGATCACGCGTGACAGACTATTGATCTGCGCATCCAGGGCAGCCTGCTTAAAGTAAGTACCAGCGAACATGGACAGCACGATTGCGATTATGCCGATCATGCTGATAATAGCGATGGTTGAGGATCGTATTGAAAGCGACTCAATCTTCATCAATACATTATAGACGCGATAAGAATGAACAATTCGAGGTCAGCGCACAAAAACACTTATTTGTCGATAATGACCGGCAGGCGCTTATCCGTCCACTCCTTCCAGCCGCCACGAAACCAGATCAGGTTGGTATAGCCCCAGCCCCTGGCTTTTTTTATCGAGTCACTGCTGCGCAGACAGCGTATACCATTACAGTAGAACAGGATGGCTTTCGTTTTATCAGGGGCCATCCGCTCCAGGTCTTCACGCTCAAGCTGTGTATTGAGGATATTGATAGAGCCTTCGATATGGCCCTTAAGGTATTCCGTTTTTTT
>CBDUKK010000360.1:0-2320 GCA_965367795.1 uncultured Gammaproteobacteria bacterium | reverse complement strand
AACGTGTAACCACCCGCATTCATCACCAGCAGATTAGTCTTGTATGCCATGGGCGTGGCATAGCTCATATTGGCACCGAACAACACGGCGATCACAAAAGGTTCCGGATCCACCTGAAGCTGATGTGCGATACTGATCGCGATGGGGGTACCGATGACAGCCGCAGCATTATTGGAGACGATATTGGTCAGGATCGCCATCAGTAGCATCAGCCCGGAAAGTATGATCGCCGGTGAAGCACCGGTGGTGACAGCAACGAACACCTGCGCCAGGTATTCAGCGCCACCGGTTTTCAGCAGTGCCGAACCCAATGCCAGACTCGCCACGACGATGAGGACAACCTGGGTACTGAGAGCCATGGAAGCATGACGCCATGTCAGGCAACCGGTTACCAACATCAACAACACACCGCACACCGCACTGATGGCAATGGGGGCCAGGCCGAACGCAGCGACGATGATGATGCCGGCCATGATGAGTAACGCGGTCGACGCCTTATCGGTGTGCGGCAGGTCGGCCGTGGCATCGAGCACCAGGAATTCACCGCCACGCTTGGCCTCAGCAATTTTTTCTTCATGCCCCTGTACCAGCAGGATATCGCCATTACGCAGCCGGATCCGATCTATCTTCTCACGCAAGGTTTCCAGTGTACTGCCGGCACGGTTTATCGCCAGTACCAGCAACTGGTAACGATCGGCAAAATTTAGCTGTTTCAGTGTCATACCCTGTAACGGTGACCCCTGCACCACGACAATCTCAGCGATCTGCTGGCCTTCGCCGGACAGGGGATTGTCTTCATCAACAGCAGTATCGCCGACATATAGCGCAGCACCGAGTGCGCTTTCGAATTCTTTCAGGTTATCCGGGGTGTCGTTTACTAATAACCTGTCACCGGCCCGGATGAGAACATCCGGTAACGGCTGTATCAAGGTACCACTGTCACGCATGATGGTTGACACTTCCATCATACCGCCAGATTTATCGATGAGCTCTGCCAGGGTCTTGTCGACTGCAAAGCTGTCTTCCAGAATAACCAGTTGTGCGGCGAATATCCGGGGAGAGTTATCAGACAGCGCAGCTTGCCTCACAGGTAACAGCAGCGGCGCTATCAGCCACAGGTAGACGATGGCGATGCAGGCTACGATGGCTGCAGGGATAAAGAAATCAAACATCTGTATCTTACGCAGACCCATGTCTGCCGCAACGGATACCACCAGCAGGTTGGTCGAGGTGCCGATGCTGGTGCTCATGCCGCCGACCAGGGTTGCAAAACCCATTGGCATCAACATACCAGAAGACGATACGCCGGTACGTAATGACACACTGATAAGTATCGGCAACAACAACACGACGATTGGTACGTTGTTGACAAAAGCACTGAGAAAAGCGCCGATGATAAGCGTGAGCAACATACTGAGTGCAGGACTCAGTTTCCACAGACGCGCGAGGTTACGGCCGAGCGGTTCGAGTGCGCCGGTTCGCACCAGGCCATTACCTGCGATCATGAGTGCGCACACGGCAACCAGTGCTTCGTGACCAAAACCACTGAAAAAATCTACTGCCTCCAGGTGTTCACCCTGCGCTGTGACATAAGGAAAAATAGCAAAGCCGCAGGTGAGCAACACCAGTATGAACAGGCTCGAGGTTTCGATGGCGATATTTTCCCGGCTAAACAGAAACAGTGCAAGTACGACTAACGCGAGTACAGCGAGTGCATGGGGTTCGGGTATAGCTGGCAAGATCATTGTTTTTCGGCCTTACGAAATTCCAGGAAGTAATTGACGCGCAGCAGAGACTTATCATCGATCAGTACAAATCCGGCCGAGGTAATCTCATCGATGACCCTTTCCCTGTTGGCGCGCACGTGCCCCATGACCCAGCCTGAACTTTTACCCGGGTGTTTTATAAAATCGATCACGATCAGCCGGCCACCGGAACGCAGCGCTTTATGTATCGAAGCGAGCATGCTTTTCGGATATTCAAAATGGTGATAAGTATCAACGGTGAACGCGAGGTCTATCGATGCCGTATCCAGCATGCTATCAGCGGGAGAATTGACTACGCCTTCGATGTTCATCAAACCCTGTTCGCGGCTCTCACGCAGGATGTTTTCAACAAACGGTCGCGAGATATCCACCGCGTATACCTTGCCCTGTGCACCCACCTGTCGTGAAAAAAGCCGCGTAAAAAACCCCGTGCCGGCACCGATATCCGCCACGTCCATTCCCGGCGACACCGCCGAGGCATGCAGGATATCAAAGCGTCGGTCATAGACCTCTCGCCCCGGTGTTTCGAACTGATTCACCCACTGCTGCCAGTC
>CBDUKK010000359.1:0-2361 GCA_965367795.1 uncultured Gammaproteobacteria bacterium | reverse complement strand
GAAGTGATGGGCAAGGTCTATGAAAAGATCGGTGAGCAGAACAGGGTAGATAATATCGCAGCACGAGAAGCTCTCATCAACCAGGGTGTGAAGTTCGTAAAACTAAACGATAAAGAAAAAGAAGAGTGGGACGAGCTAGGTGTGTCAGTGACCAAAGACATGATACAAAAATACGATTACAGTAAAGAGCTGTACAAGGCAGTAACGGTTAATAAGCCAGGTGCGCCCGCATTGCCAAAGTAATTTCAGACTTATCGAGTGCTGATCGAGCCGTACACGGATCGGGCAGCCTGATAACATCCACAAAATGAATGTTAACGATAACAAACTAATAAATTTCATCAATAAGATAGAAGATGGACTGCTGGTAATCATACTGACCAGTATGATCATCCTCGCGGTATACCAGATAATCGCACGAAACCTATTTAGTGAAGGTATCGTATGGATAGATCCGTTACTTAGAACCCTGGTTTTATGGGTCGGTCTCTCCGGTGCAGTAGTCGCAACCAGGACTGATAACCATATCCGCATCGATGTCTTTATAAAATACCTGCCAAAATATTTTCAGCCATACATTCAGAGAATCGTTTACCTGTTTACCCTGTCGATCTGTCTGTTGGTTGCCTGGCATGCCGGACGCTTTATCTACAGCGAATATGAATATGGGACCATCGCCTTTTCTGGCGTACCGTCCTGGCTCACCGGTCTGATCATCCCTGTCAGTTTCAGCCTTATCGCAATCCGTTATGCACTATTATTGATTTCCCCTTATGAAAGGAAAATAGTGCAGGAAACCGAAAATTAGTCATGGCAGCTGCGATCATACTGACATTGCTGGTTATTCTGGGTGCGCCACTGTTCGTCATCATCGCGACCAGTGCGTTGATCGGTTTTCACGGAGAAGAGATCGATCTGTCAGTCATCGCTATCGAGATATATCGTATCGTCGATACACCGGTATTGCTCGCTATCCCGTTATTCACATTTGCCGGTTATGTATTAGGTGAGAGTAAGGCCTCTGAGAGACTGGTCAGGCTGACAGATGCTCTGCTTGGCTGGATGCCAGGTGGTCTCGCCGTCGTTTCATTACTCGCCTGCGCTTTCTTTACAGCACTGACCGGTGCTTCCGGTGCGACCATTATCGCGCTTGGCGCAATCTTGTACCCGGCGATGAAACAGGCTGGATACGGTGAACGGTTTAATCTCGGATTAATAACTTCATCGGGTAGCCTGGGGCTTTTATTTCCGCCGTCTATTGCACTGATCCTGTATGGCGTGATCGCACAGCAGATGGACCTCGATCAGCCGGTCGCTATCGATGACCTGTTTATCGCCGGCCTGTTGCCGGGGATATTAATGCTGGCGCTGTTGATCGCATGGAGCATGTACAAGAGCGTCGGTGACAGGATACCGACCACAGAATTTGACAAGGGTAAATTAATCAGTGCATTGCGTGAATCTGTCTGGGAGATACCATTACCTGTAATCATGATCGCCGGTATATACACCGGTTATGTCGCCGTCTCCGAAGCGGCTGCGGTGGCGGTACTATATGTTCTCGTGGTAGATGTGCTTATATTGCGCGAGATAAAAATCAAACAGCTGCCATCTATCATGCGTGATTCGATGGTGCTTGTCGGTGGCGTATTGATAATCCTGGGCGTCTCCCTGGCCTCGACTAACTATATGATCGATGCAGAGATACCTTCAAAATTATTTGAATTTATCCGCGAGCATATCGACAGTAAGCTGACATTTCTGATGCTGCTGAATATTTTCTTATTACTGTTGGGTATGATGCTCGATGTGTTCTCGGCACTGGTCATCATTGTGCCATTAACATTACCGATAGCCATAGGATACGGTATCCACCCGATCCATTTCGGCATTATCTTCCTCGCCAATATGCAGATTGGTTATTTCACACCACCCGTAGGCATGAACCTGTTTATCGCCAGTTACCGCTTTAATAAGCCGATAACAGAATTATACTATTCGACTATTCCGTTCATGCTGATACTGTTTGTCGCAGTACTTATCATTACCTACTGGCCCGCACTGACGATGAGCTTGCTAGACCTGCGGCCACGGTAGCATAAGCCTGTATGCAGCTACTGGATCGTAATATCACCTGCCCGTACTGTGGCGAAGAGATCGAGATACAGATCGATGATTCAATAGAAGAGTCTGATTATTATGAGGATTGCTCGGTCTGCTGTCGCCCGATACGTGTTCAGGTAAACATTGATTTTGAAGGTGCTTGTCAGTTGATGATACTGCGTGATGATGAGTAGCCAGGGGCAATGGACATATCGAACTTGCTCGGTGAAAGGCCCTGTTAATTAAACGAAACCGACA
>CBDUKK010000358.1:0-2370 GCA_965367795.1 uncultured Gammaproteobacteria bacterium | reverse complement strand
GAATATATGGTGTAGACTTGGAGTGAAGTAATACTAAATCATGGGAGATTGTAATGAGTTTAAAAAAAGTCAGGGTGTTATTAATTTGTCTGGCCGGTTCTTTGTTCGCTGTACCTACGGCTGTTATCGCCGGTGCTGATAGCGGTTTCTATATTGGTGCGGGTGTCGGTGACGCCTCGGTAAAAGATAGTGATTTCGATGCAAGTGATTCGGCATACAAGCTATTCGGTGGCTATAATATCGGTTTTATTCCGCTTGTCGATTTTGCTGTAGAGGCTTCTTATGTTGACTTCGGTAAACCCAGCACGTCTGTTGGCAGTGTCGAAACCACCGGTTTCAATGCTTTTGGTTTAGCTGGTCTTAGCTTCGGGCCTTTTGGTGTTTTCGCCAAGGCTGGTGTGCTGAGCTGGGATTCAGATGCAACTATTGGCACTACGAGTACTAGTGATTCTGGGTCAGACCCCGCTTATGGCTTAGGCGCAAGGTTTGCGATTGGTTCTTTTGCTGTGCGTGCAGAATACGAAGTGTATGATCTTGATGGTACCGACCTGGATATGGTGTCGGTCAGCGGTGTATTTACATTTTAGTAATTTTGCTGTTTAGTCTTATGAAAACGGCTCCGAGAGGAGCCGTTTTCATTATGTGCATAGATGATCGGCTATTGCCGATTACCGGTGTCTCTAGTTACAGCTGATCCTCTCATTTAATATCAGCCAGTTTTTTCGCTGTTGTAAAAAATTCGTCCTCAGCATCTCAACTTTACCCTTCAGTTCATCGAGGTCATAGTTTTCCAGTACCGAGTTTTTGCTCGCTTCTAACCATTGTTTTTTTGCCTGAGAGAATTCGTTTATTCTATGCAGCAGGTTTTCGTATTCCTGTTGCAGGCGAAGCATCAATGCATCGGAATGCGGTAGCTGGGACAGTTTTCGAGATGTGGTTATGAGCAACATCTGTGCACGACTGGCTTCGATTCGCTCACTCGGGGTGCGGTAAAGGTTTTTCGCAAGGCCGAACCAGGCCATGCTGCGGATCAGCCATTTCGTCGGATCAAACTGCCACCAGCGAATGCCATTACGGTAGTCACGTTGAAAACTGTGGTGATAGTTATGATAACCCTCTCCCATGGTCAGGAAAGCGAGGATTCCGTTATCACGAGAGGAGTTGCTTTCCGTGTAAGGCTGTTTGCCCCAGATATGTGCCAGTGAATTGATAAAAAAGGTCAGGTGGTGTGAGATAGCAAGGCGTGCTACACCAGCGAGCAGGAGCATACCCAGTACATCGCCGTGCCATAGCCCGAGTAAAACAGGGATGCCAAAGTTAAGTCCTAACACCAGTGGCATGTAATGGCGATGCTGCCACATGACGATCGGATCATTCTTCAGGTCGCGGCAGTTTTTGTACTGTGAATCATGGTCACTGTCATAATCTCGCAGCATCCAGCCGATATGGGAGTACCAGAAACCACGTCCGGCGGAGTAGGGATCTTGCTTATCATCATCTACGTGACGATGATGTCGGCGATGATCGGATGCCCAGTGCAGGATACTGTTCTGGGTGGCGAAGGCACCACCTATTGCAAGGATCAGTCTGAGCAGCCAGTGTGCCTCATAGGCGCGATGTGACCATAACCGGTGATAACCGGCAGTGATGGAAATCTCACAGATTGCGATACCGATGACCATAGCGGCTATCTGCCAGCCATCGAAACCATGCATCAAAGCGTAGGCGGGTACAGCGATCAGTGTGATCAGTCCGGTCAGGGTAAAGACGGTGATATTCAACCAGAGGAGTTTGGGTTTTTTCATATATATTTATTCCGGCATTTCTTTTTTAGTGTACAAGTGTACGCTGAAATAGTTAAGCTGTACAGGATTTGTTCGTATAATAGTAATTAAATAAATACGAGTGTTAGTTAAAGCGGTAGTATGTGATAAGGTTTTGACCTGACCAGAGAGTAGATATGACAGTTAATCGAGCCCAGCAAAAAGAGAAAACCCGTCGCTTGATCATCGATGCGGCTTTTCGTCTGCTCAGCCAGGAGCGCAGTTATTCCACCCTGAGTTTGCGCGAGGTGACTCGTGAAGCAGGTATAGCGCCTAACTCCTTCTATCGGCACTTCGAAGATATGGAAGAACTTGGCCTGACACTGGTGGATGAAGGCGGTGTTGCTTTACGACAGCTCATGCGAAAAGCGCGACAGCGTATACGTGATGAGGGCAGCGTGATAAGAGCCTCGGTCGAAACCTTTATGGAGTTTATCCATAGCAGCCCGCAGGTCTTTTATCTGTTGTTGCGGGAGCGCTCAGGTACGTCGCTGGCTTTCCGTAAAGCAGTATCACGCGAGTTGCAGTATTTTATCGTTGAGCTGGC
>CBDUKK010000357.1:0-2374 GCA_965367795.1 uncultured Gammaproteobacteria bacterium | reverse complement strand
GCGTGTTTCATGCACGAGAATCCTGGATCAGGCAGGAGCTGGGTGGGGCTGAAGGTGAGGGTGTTAAGTTTGTTGTTTCAGAGCTTAAATATGTATCCAAACATGCGTTTTGGAGAGTTCCTGAAGTGCTGTTGAGAACGCTGTTACGTTACACAGGTTTTCGGCTCGGCCTGCTTGAAAAAAAGCTTCCTTTCTGGCTAAAAAGAAAGTTGGCGATGAATAAAAGGTATTTTAAGCGATAATACTGAATTTATTATGTATAATTCCTTTGTGAATTAGGAAGTTGAATTTGAATCAATGTTGAAAAAAGGGTTTCTTAAAGGGCATTCAAATGCTCTGAATTTTGTTTTACGCCTGATTGACTTGTCAGTAGTGCTGTCATGCGGTGTTCTGGCGTATTACTTTTCGGCAGCTTATGATACTTATACGGCGGCGGGTGTTCAGGGCCTGCCTGAGCATTACATCAAGGTCATCTTGCTTGCGACTATTTTTTCACTTTTACTGTTTCCCCTGTTTAATGTCTATCGTGTCTGGCGTGGTTCATCCACACTAACTGAGATCAAGTACCTGACCATGGCCTGGCTCATGGTGGGTCTGTTGCTGGCCGGCCTGGCGTTTATAACAAAATCAGGCGCTGATTTCTCCCGTTCATGGATGGGGATCTGGTTTGCTTCTACCTGGGTAGCGCTGGTCAGCACAAGGGCATTGCTTCGCATTGTTTTACGTTGGCTGCGCTCCAGTGGCTTTAATCATCGTCATATCGTTATCGTGGGAACAGGTGAGCAGGCTGCCGTGGTGGCGGATCGTTTGCGTCGCTCAACGTGGTTTGGCCTCGAAATTTCGGCTTTATTTGGTGCCCATGCTGAAAACCTGCCCTACTGGTTACAGGATAAAAGGATCATTTCGGATGTAACTGAGTTGCGAGACTATGTCGATAATGGCGACGTAGATCAGGTATGGATATCCCTACCGCATAGTGAAGAAGAGACTATTAGAGAAGTCATCACTGCTCTGGATGGATCGGTTGCTGAGATCCGATATGTGCCGGACATCTTCGAGTACCAGTTAATGCATCATTCTTTATCTGAAGTGGCTGGTGTACCGGTGGTTAATATCTCGTATTCAGCCATCGATGGTGTGAATGAGATTATAAAGACATGTGAGGATTATGTGCTTTCAGCGGCCTTGCTGTTACTTGCCAGCCCGCTGATGCTGCTTATCGCTGTAGGCGTGAAATTGAGTTCTCCGGGACCGGTATTCTATCGCCAGCGTCGTGTTGGCTGGAACGGGCACGAGTTTACCATGTATAAATTTCGTTCTATGCCGTTAGAGGCAGAGAAAGAATCAGGACCCGTCTGGGCTAGCCCGGTAGATGACCGGGCGACCAGGTTTGGATCATTTTTACGAAAGACCAGTCTCGATGAATTGCCGCAGCTGATCAATGTGCTTCAAGGCAAGATGTCATTAATCGGTCCCCGGCCAGAACGTCCGATGTTCGTAGAAAAGTACAAGGATGAAGTGCCTCATTACATGAAAAAACACCTGGTCAAAGCTGGTCTCACCGGCTGGGCGCAGGTCCATGGCTGGCGTGGCAACACCTGTCTGCATACGCGGATCGAGCATGATCTGTATTACATCGAAAACTGGTCGCTGTGGCTGGATATTAAAATCATCATCATGACGATTTTCCGCGGCCTGGTTCATAAAAACGCTTATTAGAAGAAGTTGTTGGTCGGTTGTCGCTGGTTAGTTGTCAAAGATTACAGATATTTTTTACCGGCTAATGATCATCGACTAACGACAAAGGATGGTTTTGCCATGAGATTTGAAGATATGGATGTCTGGAAGGAATCTGCTCGGCTGTCGGTTTCTATCTATCGAGAGCTTGCTGATTTGAAGGATTATGGATTTAAAGATCAAATTACCCGTTCAGGGCTTTCGATTCCCAGTAATATTGCCGAAGGATTTGGCCGGTCAACTGATAAAGATAAAAAAAATTTCCTTAACTATGCGAAAGGTTCTTGTGCAGAATTTAGAGCGCAAGCATACATCGGTATTAAAATAGGCTATATCGAAAAAAATACGGGTAATTTATGGATTAATGAATCTAACAAAATTTCGGCGATGTTGACTAGTTTAATGAAATATCTTGACCAAAAAGACGTGGATTAAGAGTTTTAGACAAATGACTATCAACGACTGACAAATGACGAATTCACTATTGACGAAATATCAATTCCCACGTAGACTTCCCGCCCGTTGTAACAGGGCCTAGAACGATGATGTTGCAACGAGTGTGTCCCCATCGTCTAGAGGCCTAGGACACCGGGTTTTCATCCCGGCAACAGGGGTTCGACTCCCCTTGGGGACGCCA
>CBDUKK010000356.1:0-2375 GCA_965367795.1 uncultured Gammaproteobacteria bacterium | reverse complement strand
GTGATCGAAAAAGGCGGCACAGCTCTCAGCCCTCGTGGTGAACTGTATACCGCCAATAATATAAGAGCACGACTGAACATGAGAGACTTCATGGAGACCCTTCGATCAAGTGGTGTAGATACCGGCGGTCCGCCCGCGTTAAACCAGAGTGACCGCAAAGCTTTTGCCAATCACCTGGACCAGATACTGACGAGACATATTCAAAATAGTTGAATAGCAGCTACCGATACAACGCTATCGGTCATTAGCAATATCGTTAAAACCGCATCTGACCTCTCGCATCAAAGGCCTGACACTCAAGCGTATCGATAAAGATCGGACGATACTGCCGAGTGAAAACAACGGTTAATAAATACCCTATTTTTAATAATTCTATTCGACGATATTAGCAATTTGCTATATAATGGCACGTTAATATTTTTCCAGCAATAATGCAGGAAAACACAGCTGCTTAAGTCATGATGGAAGAGCCGGATACCCCTATACGGTAGCACATCCCAGCCCAATAGCACTTAATGATGATGACGTTTCTGAACAGATACTCTGATCTGTCCGCAGCTATAAAAAAATACTGTACCTGGTGAACGAAGAACCCACCAACCCGATTACGAACGAATACATAATCTTAAGAGAGGTTGCATGAACAAGCTTGCAGATGAAGAAAAGACTATCGCCAAACCGGGAATAGTTAACATGAAACAGATCATCGCTGCTGTGATCTTTGCCGCCCTAGCTTTATACGTGGCCAGTGTCGTACCCACGATTCAGATCGCCTGGGTTAGCGCAATACTGATATTAACCATCTACCTGTTTGCTTTTGAAATCGTCGGGGTTGATGTTGCCGCTATCAGCATCATGGTGATACTGGGGCTAACATCGTTACTCGCACCATTCATGGGACTGGAACAGGGGCTGGTGGATAACAAACATCTGTTTGACGGTTTTTCATCGAATGCTGTTATGTCGATCATCGCAGTAATGATTATCGGCGCAGGCCTGGATAAGACCGGCATCATGAGTGAGGTTGCTGGTTTCATCCTGAAGATCGGCGGAACCACAGAAAAGCGCATCATCCCAATTATTTCAGCCACCGTCGGCTTTATCTCATCGTTCATGCAAAACGTCGGTGCCGCCGCCCTGTTCCTGCCGGTGGTCTCCCGGATCTCGGCACGTTCCGGACTACCGATGTCGCGGCTACTGATGCCTATGGGCTTTACCGCCATCCTCGGTGGCACCATGACCATGGTCGGCTCCAGCCCGTTAATCCTGCTCAATGACCTGATCCTTACCTCCAACAGAGCACTACCTGCTGACCAGCAGATGGATACCTGGGGTCTGTTCTCTGTGACGCCCGTGGGCGCCGCACTGATCATCACCGGTATCACCTATTTTGTTGTCGCCGGACGTTTCGTGCTACCAAAAACAGAGAGCGAGAGCAGCACCAGCGGCTCAGACTCCATGCAGTATTTCCAGAATGTATATGGCGTCAATTATTCACTCTCGGAAGTCGAAGTCACTGAAGACAGCCCGATGGTCGGTAAACTGATCGATGAAGTCGAAAGCGTCTGCCGCGTCCGTATCATTGCAACCAAGCGCAAGTCTTCTGAAATCCGCGTCGGTCCGGGCGCACTGGCGCGTGATATAGAGATCGAGGCCGGTATGATCCTCGGCATCATCGCAGATCCGAAGGATCTAGATAACTTCGTCGAAAAAGGCCATCTACTAAAACGTAACAAGATGACAACCTTCTCCGACGACCTGTCTGCATCGAAAACAGGTGTCGCTGAAGTCGTTATACCGCCCGGCTCAAGCCTGATCGGTAAATCTGCACGTGACGTGTGGATGCGCAAGACCTACGGCCTTGCCCTGATCGGATTGCATCGCGATGGAAAAACCCTGCGTGAAGGCGATGATATCCGTAACATGGAGCTGATGGCGGGTGACACTTTAGTGGTACACACGCCATGGATCGCTTTAGAACGTATAGAGAAGAGCCGTGACTTCGTCGTCGTCACGACCGAATACCCACGTACCGAAGAAGTACGTCCACACAAGATAGTGCCTGCCCTGGTCTTTTTTGGCATCGCGCTTTTCATGGTGCTGTTCACCGACATCCGGCTTTCAGTCGCACTGTTAACCGGCGCCATGGGAATGGTATTATCAGGTGTATTGAACATCGAAGAAGCCTACGATGCCGTCAGCTGGAAAACCGTCTTCCTGCTTGCTTCACTTATCCCGCTGGGCCTCGCTGTTGAGACCACCGGTACTGCAAAATGGATCGCAGACCAGGTATTGTCAGTGGTTGGTCACATGGACATCTGGATCATCCAGCTGGCTATAGCGATGCTCGCCACCTTCTTCACACTGGTGATGTC
>CBDUKK010000355.1:0-2382 GCA_965367795.1 uncultured Gammaproteobacteria bacterium | reverse complement strand
TGACATTACTCATCATCAGCTTACTGATACCGTCATAACGACGGCAACAGGTGGAATCATGAAACGTTTTAAAAACATATTATTTTTTGCCGATGGCTCGAAAGAGATGTCTCCAGCACTACAGCGAGCTGTACAGCTGGCGGAAGAGACATCAGGCGAGTCGGTATACCGGGGCTTTTTATCGGTAATACGGCCGAGGAGATAATCCAGACCACGAAATGTTCGGTGCTCGCAGTCAAACCGACTGGCTTTATATCGCCGGTAGAATAGTCACGATAATTTTGATCGGCCTGAATGTCGACATTGATCTAATGCAATCACTAAAAAGGTAACGTTTGCATCGATGCAAAATTCAAAGATAAACATGAATATGATGACAAGCTTGAATTTTATTAAAAACACGGTTGAATCCCACTGGTTTCAGAATTTTATTATTACCGTTATCTTGATCAATGGTGCAATCCTGGGTATACAGACTATCGAGGGCCTAACGCCGTCGAGCATGCTGATACTGGACATGGTTGATAAAATTTGCCTGACTATTTTTGTTATCGAATTATCAATGAAACTGGTCATTTATCGAACTTCCTTTTTCAGGCGCGGCTGGAATATCTTTGATCTCATCATCGTTGGCATCTCACTGATACCGGCCTCGGGACAGCTGTCTATCCTGCGAGCCTTAAGGATACTGCGCTTACTGAGACTCATCACCACGGTGGATTCGATCAGGCGCGTGGTCTCCGGTATGTTAATCGCTATTCCCGGTGTTGGCTCGGTGGGCGCCCTGTTATTGATATTTTTCTACATAGGCGCGGTCATTAGCACCACGCTGTTTGGTGACCTGTTCCCGCAATGGTTCGGCAACCTCGGGCGATCCATGTATAGCCTGTTTCAGATCATGACCCTTGAATCCTGGTCGATGGGCATCGTTCGCCCGGTAATGGAAGCATTCCCCTATGCCTGGATTTTTTTCATACCCTTTATCATGGTAACGACCTTCATGGTGTTAAACCTGTTCATCGGTATCATTGTCGATGCCATTGCCACGGTTAAGGAACAGGATAACGTGGACCGGGAGCAACAATCCTCCAGCAAGCAGGATATCGATCAACTCCGCCAGGATATAGCAGTGCTGCAAAATCAACTTGATCGATTACTCGAACGCACGGGTACGGGTATCGAGAACTCGCAGCAAAGGTCAAAATAATCTAATTCAATCTATAGAAATCAAAGGCACTAAAAACGCCATGGGAATTTATCTGTATTGGTTCCGAACTGATCAGACAAGTTAATATATTAATTTCGATATACCCTGACAATTAGCAACTAGCAGAACTTTCCTGGCCGATTATGAATATCGAAGTATCAGTTAATGAGGTTTTGCTGAAGCCCGCGATAACAGACCTTCGTAAAAGCCATCTGAAGGAGAAATTCGCCTCTTTTTGCCCAGTCAGGAATAATAAAAATAATTCTCGCAGAGGCGCTAAGACACAAAGGAAAGATTATTATGTTTGAGTTTTTCTTTGCGCCTCTGCGAGAATTATTTTTATCTGTTCGGGTGCTTATGGCCGAGCTCACTCGTCAAAATAAAAATACTGGGGGTCAGTTTTAAGACAACCTGAAACATGAAACTCATCTAAACAGTGTCAGGTTATATGGTAACGTTAAAACCATTGTGGCTTATCAAGTCGAAGCAACTACAATTTACCTGTATCCGAGACAGACCACTATTCAGCTAATGGTTTCTGAGCATAGGCAGCATCGAAGATACTTTCCAGCGGTGCATCCGTTCCTCGTAGTTGATCGATAACTTTTTTTGCCCACTCGAAATACTCCTGGCGTCGATCGAGTGACCATGAAGGTGGCGGGTTCGATGTCACGTCTCGAAGGTTGCTGATCTTGTCGGCCAGCTTGACCAGCTTTGCCTCTCGGCTGATATGCGGCGCATGATCTATCTGTGCCTGTTTACGTTCGTGCCTGTGCAAGGATGTATCATCGGTAACGTCCATCACGATATCCTTTATCTCTACGCCAAACTCATCCTCTAATTCTTCAGGCTCGGTTTCTGTATCCTCGATGGTGTCATGCAGCAATGCACCACAGATCACGTTGACATCGGTGACATGTGCTTCATTACATAAGATATTGGCTAAAGAGATCGGGTGATTGATATAAGGAGAGGCTTCGACATCCTTCCTGCGCTGGTTCTTGTGTTTTCTGGCAGAGAACTCTAACGCCTTGAGGATTAATTTTAGATCACTTTCTTCGATAACCATTCAGGGCTCCTTCATTTCATTAGTATGCATAGAAACTATCGAGCCTTCCCGTTTTAAACAACCGTAGATCGATGACTAATCTGGTCTTGGTTGATCAGAGTTCCAT
>CBDUKK010000354.1:0-2396 GCA_965367795.1 uncultured Gammaproteobacteria bacterium | reverse complement strand
AAACGAATTATTTTTTTGATTTCTCGATCATCTGGTGGATGATAGGTGTCAGGATAAGTTCCATGGCAAAACCCATCTTGCCGCCAGGTACCACGATGGTGTTACGGCGTGACATGAATGAGTGAGGGATCATGTCCAGCAGATCAGGAAAATCGATACTGAATTTTTCTGGCTCTTTGAAACGGATCACGATAAAGCTTTCATCCGGTGTTGGGATGTCGCGTGCGATAAAAGGATTAGAGGTGTCAACGGTAGCGATACGCTGGAAGTTGATATCGGTACGTGAGAACTGTGGAGTGATATATTTTACGTAGTCATGCATACGACGCAGGATGGTATCTACGATCACTTCTTCAGAATAACCGCGCTCAGCATTATCTCGATGGATCTTCTGAATCCACTCGAGATTAACACTCGGTACCACGCCGACCAGCAGGTCAACATGCTTGGCAATATCGACATCATCAGTTGCCACGCCACCATGCAGGCCTTCATAGAACATGATATCTGAGCCAGGTGCAATGTCTTCCCAGGGTGTGAACTGACCCGGGTTTAAGCCTTCGTATGCCGCAGCTTCTTCATCACTGTGCAGGTATAAACGTTTCTGGCCACCACCGGTCTCACCGTAACTTTTGAACAGTTCTTCCAGTTTGTCGAAAAGGTTTGCTTTGGCGCCGAAGTGGCTGAAGTTTTTATCGCCTTCTGCCATGGCTTCTTTCATCGCCACACGATCATAACGGTGAAAACTGTCGCCTTCGATAATCACGGGGTTGATTTTTTCACGGGTAAAGATTTGCTCAAAGGCATGTTTGACTGTTGAGGTGCCTGCTCCTGATGAGCCAGTGACTACAACAATAGGGTGTTTCTGGGACATGATTGATTCTCCAAATTACAAAAATTCTGTGTGACAGGCAGTCGTCTGTATGGGTGCTGCGCTGAAAAAAGTGCGCTATTGTATCCTTTTTCGGCCAATTATAAAAATGAGTGAAATCAATAAAAAGCTTAATAACCAGGGATTTCGTATTTGACGATACTGCAGGCACAGTTTATATGCGGAAAAATTCAGAATAAATGCAGATAATACAGTATGTTACTGTATTTTTCTGGCGCTTACAGTTTTTCGTAGATCAGGTCCCAGACACCGTGTCCCAGGTTGATCCCACGGCGTTCAAACTTTGTCTCGCATCGCGCGCCCTGGGTTTTAGAGAAATTGCCTTTACCGGAAGTATTGCGAAAAGATTCGGCATTATCCATTTCTTCGAGCATCTGCTCGGCATAATGCTGCCAGTCGGTAGCCATGTGGAAACAACCGCCTGGTTTCAATTTTTTATTCACCAGCTCGATAAATGCCGGTTTGATGATTCGGCGTTTATGGTGTCGTTTCTTATGCCAGGGGTCGGGGAAAAACAGCTGTAGTTGTTTTATAGATGCATCCGCTATCTGTGTCTCCAGTACTTCTACAGCATCATGCCTTATTACTCTTATATTATGTATGTCCTTGGTGTGGGCTTCATGGATCAGGTGTCCTACCCCCGGACCATGGACTTCGATGCCGATAAAATTGTATTGCGGCTGCTTGATCGCCTGTTGTAGCAATGATTCGCCATTGCCAAATCCGATTTCGAGTATGATTTCGTTGTTATTTTGGAACAGGGATTGAAAGTCCAGCAGCTGTGCACAGAAGTCGATGCCATATTCCTGCCAGTGTTTCTCCAGGGCATTCTGTTGCGCAGCAGTGAGCCGCCCCTGCCTCAGTACAAAGCTTTTTATTTCACGATGTCGGTTCTGCGAGTTTTCAGAGGACACGGTTTAGCCTGGAGTAAAACTCTAGAAAAAAGTCCCTTCTATGGGCGATGAGGCCGAAGCGAAACGTTTCTTGGGCATACGTCCGGCGAGATAAGCTTCACGTCCGCCTTCGATAGCTTTTTTCATGGCCGAAGCCATCAATACCGGGTCTTGAGCGGCGGCTATAGCAGTGTTCATAAGGATGCCGTCACAACCCAGTTCCATCGCTATAGCGGCGTCTGATGCGGTACCGACACCGGCATCGACCAGTATCGGTACCTCGGCATTTTCGATGATAGTCAGGATGTTGTATGGGTTGCGAATACCAAGACCCGAGCCGATAGGTGCTGCCAGCGGCATCACCGCAACGCAGCCGATCCTTTCCAGTTCTTTGGCGATCAAAGGGTCATCATTGGTATAAACCATAACGTCGAAACCATCATCTACCAGGATCTGTGCTGCTTTTAGTGTCTCTATCGCATCCGGGAACAGGGTTTTTTCGTCACCCAGAACTTCCAGTTTGACAAGCTTATGTCCACCGAGAAGTTCTCGTGCCAGCCTGCAGGTCCTGACTGCGTCATCGACCGTGTAGCAGCCCGCGGTATTGGGCA
>CBDUKK010000353.1:0-2399 GCA_965367795.1 uncultured Gammaproteobacteria bacterium | reverse complement strand
AAAATCGATAAACCTGTGGTGCTGGCGGGTGGTCTGACGGTAGAAAATGTTCGTCAGGCGATAGACCTGACGCATCCTTATGCAGTCGATGTCAGCAGTGGTGTCGAAAGCTCACCGGGAATCAAAGATAAAGACAAGGTTGCTGCCTTTATGGAGCAGGTTAACGCTTGAATATTCTGCAAGCATATACAGGATTACCATGTAAATATTGTTATGACTCAGTTAATAGATAAATCAGTAAAACAGAAACCCGAATCAGTCGATTACGCATCCATGCCGAATGAGCACGGACACTTCGGTATCTATGGTGGCGTATTTGCTTCCGAAACATTAATGCAGGCACTGGATGAGCTGCGTGATGCATATGAGAAGATCAAAACAGATGTCGAATTCCAGAGACAGTTCGATGAAGATCTTGCGCAGTATGTCGGGCGTCCAAGCCCGTTGTATTTTGCAAAACGGTTAAGCCAGCAGGTAGGCGGCGCACAGATCTACCTCAAGCGTGAAGATCTGAATCATACCGGGGCACATAAGATCAATAACACCATCGGTCAGGGGCTGCTCGCCAAGATGATGGGTAAAAACCGTATCATCGCGGAGACCGGTGCGGGCCAGCATGGCGTGGCATCAGCAACGGTGGCAGCACGTTTTGGCATGGAGTGTATCGTCTACATGGGTGCTGAGGATATCGAGCGCCAGGCGCCCAATGTTTACCGCATGAAATTGCTGGGTGCAAAAGTCGTTGCGGTTGAATCCGGCTCCAGGACATTGAAAGATGCCTTGAATGAGGCCATGCGTGACTGGGTGACCAATGTGGATGATACTTTCTACATCATCGGTACAGTTGCAGGCCCGCATCCTTATCCGGCCATGGTGCGTGATTTCCAGTCGGTCATCGGCCGCGAAGCTAAAGTGCAGATGCAGGAACAGTGTGGTTGTCTACCCGATGCACTGGTCGCCTGTGTCGGCGGTGGTTCCAACGCGATAGGCTTGTTCCATCCTTTCCTCGAAGATGAGTCTGTTGCGATGTATGGCGTCGAGGGCGGTGGACTTGGCATCGACACGGGTAAACATGCTGCGCCATTATGTGCCGGTAGTTCGGGTGTGCTCCATGGTAACCGGACCTATCTGATGGAAGATGAAAATGGCCAGATCATCGAAACACATTCTGTTTCAGCCGGTCTCGATTATCCTGGTGTTGGCCCTGAGCATTCCTGGTTAAAGGATATAGGTCGCGTGAATTATGTCGCCGCGACCGACGATGAGGCGCTCGAAGCATTCCATACGCTAACACAGGTAGAAGGAATCATTCCTGCGCTGGAATCCAGCCATGCTGTAGCCTATGCAATGAAACTGGCTGCGACCATGAATCCAGAGCAGCGTATCATCATCAACCTGTCAGGCCGAGGTGATAAAGATATAAACACGATAGCAAATATTGAAGGTATAAAGTTGTGAGTCGATTAGCCGCTCGTTTTGCCGAGTTAAAAGCGCAGAAGACAGAATCAGGGTCTAAAGTTGCACTTATTCCTTACGTGATGACTGCTGACCCAGTGCCTGAGATTACCTTGCCATTAATGCATGCCATGGTTGAAGCCGGTGCAGATATCATCGAACTGGGTGCGCCGTTTTCCGATCCGATGGCTGACGGCCCGGTTATACAGGCGGCGTCAGAACGCTCATTAGCGCACAATACCAGTCTGCATGATGTATTTTCACTGGTTGCCGAGTTCCGTAAAACAGATGACATGACGCCGATCGTGATGATGGGGTATCTCAATCCGATCGAAGTCATGGGTTATGACGCTTTTGCTGAGCAGGCGTCTGCCTGTGGTATCGATGGCGTCATTACTGTCGATATGCCGCCGGTTGAAGCGGGTGATTATGTGCCAGCACTAAAATCCCAGGGCCTTGATCCAGTCTTTCTGCTGGCGCCTACCAGTACCGAACAGCGAGTCAAAAACCTGGCTAACGTCGCCAGTGGTTTTGTTTATTACGTGTCATTAAAAGGTGTCACTGGCGCTGCGACGCTGGATGTAAGCGGTGTCGAACAGAAAGTCAAAGAGATCAGGCAGTTCATCGACCTGCCTATCGGTGTAGGTTTCGGCATTGGCGATGCCGGATCGGCCGCTAAAGTCTCAAGCTGTGCAGATGCCGTTGTCGTCGGTAGTGCAATCGTTAAAAAAATGACCCTGAACAGCGGGAAAACTGAGCAAGAAAGGTCTATAATTATCAAAGAAATCAGTGATATACTATCTGACATGCGGGTAGCCATGGACGCTAGATAAGGTGTTGATGTAAACAGCTGATTTTAAACATGCCACGAATATCACATAGCAGGTATATAAAATGAGTTTAAGCTGGTTTGAAAAATTGATGCCAACGAGCATTCGAACCGA
>CBDUKK010000352.1:0-2405 GCA_965367795.1 uncultured Gammaproteobacteria bacterium | reverse complement strand
TAAGTATAAGAAAGCATTGCTCTCTGACCTCACACTCAATATCTTATAACAATATGCATCTGGCAGGCTATTCCGGGAATAGTATATCGATTAGAGAAATGGTTATACTGTCAGCGGATGTCGTCGCATAACCATATAACATCACCAGGTAAACTGATGGCTCACACATTCACATAGACATGAAAAATATATCTTCTCTCTGAACTCCCAGCCATGCTCTCAATACCCCTCAACCCGAATGAGCGCGAAAAAGATTACTTTCATCTGAAGCGATCTTTCACCATAGTGGCAGCTTTTACTATCGCCCTGTGGTTAATAAAAATAGTCGAAGTACTGCTTGATGCCAGGCTTTACAGATATGGAATCCTGCCCGGACAGCTGAGCGGACTGGCAGGTATTCTCTGGGCACCATTGATCCACAGCTCAATATCACATCTGTTCGCCAACACAGCGCCACTGCTGATACTTGGGACGGCGCTTTTATACGGTTACCCGAAATCAGCAAAGATTGCTGTACCAGTCATATACCTCGGCACAGGTCTGTGTGTCTGGCTATTCGCGCGTCAGACTTATCATATTGGTGCAAGTAGCCTGACATTTGGTTTTATGTTCTTCGTCTTTACTATCGGCGCAATCAGATGGGACAGACGTGCGATTGCACTGTCGATGGTCGTGTTCTTGCTATACGGCGGCATGATCTGGAGCATATTCTCAAAAGAGCCCGGCATCTCCTACGAAAGCCACTTTTTTGGCGCCATGTTTGGCATTATTCTGGCCATCCTGCTGAGAAACCGTGATCCAAACTTGCCCGATAAAAGGTATAACTGGGAAGAAGATGAAGACGATACGGATTATTATGATGAATCCCTTTAATTTTTATCTGATAGATAAAAGACTTAGAGTACTTATATGATCAAGTTAGAAATATAAAAACGCTTTTTCATATTGATTGCTGCCCCCTTTTTCGTCTTTCAATTGCACCAATATAGTATCCATACATAATCTTTTGCACAAAAACAAAGCATCTGACCTGCCCTGATCTATCAGTTCTGAATACTCAGTCTATACCTTACTCATGAATTAAATCGAGTAATCAAAAACTTAGAAGAAATTATCCGTGCAAAAAAAATCTGGCATATTTTGTGTATTGCTTAATAGTGTAGAGCAATGAAATCACACATCGAGAGGATAGTAATATGAACAGTAATTATAATTATTCAGATTTCTCAGGAATTCATCTGACCGCCAATAACGAATCACAGCGATATGATCAACAACGCGAACTGCAGCAGGCAACCACTCAACCATTCGAATCACAGGAAGAAAAACGCATCGAAGCGATGTTACTCAGCCACAGTAAGTACCACATCTACTGCGAATAACCATGCGGGTTAGTGTGCTGTAATAGTTAACTCAGAGCTTACAGGCACTAACCCTTTCACCTGTTATGCATGGACCGGTAAATCGACTCTTTAATTTAAGATGAATATGCTTTCCATAACAGGGAACCACCGCTGACCAGTAACAGGCAGCCGATAACTACTAACTGCTGGCGGTGCGTGATACCCAGGTGCACCCTGTTACCCAGGTAAAGCCCGATGCCTGCAACGGGAAGCCCCATCAATAACGCGGTGAACATATCGGCCTGTAGCAGCAAGCCTAAACCCAGGAAGGTGATAACACGAAACGCACCATCGAGTAAGAACAGGCCCGATAAGGTGCCGCGTAACTGTGTTTTGTCATGCAGACGATGCGAGAAGTAAACCACGTAAGGCGGTCCGCCAGTACCGAACAGGGCGCCGATCAGGCCGCCGCTCAGACCGGTAGGTACCGACCACCAGCGACTGATCGGTTTGTCACCATGTATATTGAATACATAGCGTAAGCCGAAAAATATAACGAACACACCGAGACTCACTAACAGAGGCTCACGCGGTAGAGTGATCAGCATGAATGAGCCGATCACGATACCGACGATGCTCGTCGGCAACAGGGGTCGGATCTCATCCCAACGCACCTGCATGTGCTTACGGCTGCTGAGTACGATAGACGCAACAAAATCCAGCACCAGCACCATAGGCACCACAAACGTCAGCGGCAGGATGTGTGCTAACAGCGGGATGGCGATCAGACCCGAACCAAAACCGGTAATGCCGCGCAAGAAATAAGCTAACAGCAGGATAAGAAAAGCGGCAAGGTAAGTTTCAGGTGTCATGGTAAGTTACAGATCAACGAGGAGTAACAAGGTCGATTTATATTCTGTCCCCATTGATTCGTCATTGCGATACCTACAATGGATGCAGCGATGACAATGACATGTTTCTCTCATTTCTCAGTCATGTCATTGCCAGCGATAGCGTGGCAATCTTTACTAGCGAGTACCTTGTCTGCATGAGATTGCCACG
>CBDUKK010000351.1:0-2419 GCA_965367795.1 uncultured Gammaproteobacteria bacterium | reverse complement strand
TTACCTATGACCAGGTCTATCATCCGCACTCAGGCTCCAGCCACGAGACCGCCGAAGCATCTCATGTCCGCGAGGACCACATAGCCAAGGGCGTGATCGTGAAGGATGACTCAGGCTACGCGATGGTGGTAGTCCCGGCCATCAACTATGTCGAGATGAAGCACGTGCGCAAAGAACTCGACCGGGATCTGAAACTGGTAGCAGAGGAGGAATTTGCCAAACTGTTTCCCGACTGCGAACCCGGCGCTGTACCGCCGCTTGGCCCGGCCTACCAGATCGAGACTTTTCTTGATGAAGCATTAACCACCCTGGCCAATATATATTTCGAAGCAGGCGACCATGAACATCTGTTACATGTCAGCGGAGAGGATTTTAAAACCTTGCTGAGCGGCGTTAGACACGGCCACTACAGCCATGATGATTGAGGAGCAAGACAATGCCAAATGAGCTAGACCCAAGAATTGACCAATGGTATGCGCATCTCGATAAAGGCCAGCGTTTTTACGTCGTAGCCATCGACGAAGAACAAAACTCGGTTGATATACAGCATTTTGACGGAGATCTTGAAGAGCTCAGCCTTGAAGAATGGCGTGATCTCAAGATCGTGCTGAGTGAAGAGCCTGAAAACTGGGCAGGCGCCCTCGATATCGCAGAGCAGGATGATCTGGGCACCGGAATAACCGATACCAGACCTGATGACTGGACAGAGCCAGGCGAAGATTTCAGAGCGCCCAACAGGTAGACCAGGGAGTAAACATGGCACTCAAGCTTAAGTCCAGTGCATTTGATAACGGTGCAGAGATACCTGCCAGGTATACCTGTGAAGGTGAAGATGTATCACCACCACTGAGCTGGGAAGGTGTACCCGAAGCCAGCCGCAGCCTGGTGCTGATTGTCGATGATCCAGATGCACCGGATCCAGCAGCGCCGAAGGTGGTCTGGGTTCACTGGGTGCTGTGCAACATCCCACCAGAGATAAACACTCTGGCTGAGCACATCACATCCGCAACGTTGCCAGCAGGAGCGATCGAAGGCATCAACGACTGGCAACGCCTCGGCTACGGCGGGCCCTGCCCACCCATTGGCCGCCATCGCTATTTCCACAAACTGTATGCACTTGATATCGTGCTAAAAGACTTGAGCAAACCGAGCAAAGCCCTGGTCGAGGCAGCCATGCAGGGACATATCATCGCGCAAGCTGAGCTGATCGGCACCTGTCAGAGATAAATCTGACCCTGTATTTAGTGTTTATAGACCATGGTCCGCCCCCTTTAATTTGAAGTCACAGTTAACAATTGCTAACAGTTGAGTTGTATATAAAAAAGCCTTGTTGCCGTATATTGTTCTTTATCAACGATATATTACTTAAGGGAAAACGATCAGGACAGACCACTATTTAGAAACCACATTGTTTTTTACATAATGTTAGTATCATAGTCTGCCCCCGATTGTCTTGTGGCTTGCAAAAATTAACAGGAGTTAAAAATGGCTATTTTGTCATGGTTAAAATCCAAAAAACGTTTTACACGTAAAAGCGCTATTGATGTGTTTCAGGAATTTTCAAAATCAGAAGAAAAACGCCTGCGCGGTACAGACACTAACTTTGACAAAGATGTCTATCAACAGGCAGTAAAACTTGTATTACACAAGCTTGCTCCTTCGAATGAGAATTACAAATCATGATCATCAATTCCATTCATGCCATCAACGTCCTCAAATATGCCAGGCTCGATCTAGACAATCTTCCGGCAAAAGGAAAAATCGCGGTCAGCGGTGCTAATGAGTCAGGCAAAACCGCAATAGTCGAAACCATCGCATTTGCCCTGTTTGGTCGTACATTCACCAGCGATCATAGCAATATTACCCGTACCATAAGATGGGGCGAGTCGAGCTGCTCAGTCGAAATGACTTTTACCGCGATCAACAATAATAGCTTCACCATTAATCGTTCGGTCGATAAACAGGGTACACATTCAGCTGAACTATTCATCACCGGTGAAGATACGCCATTCACCACCGGCCCTCAGGCGGTTGAAGAACAGGTCATCAATGCATGCGGTTTTGATTTTGAACAGTACCTGGACTCACTGTATCTTGCGCAGGTGGAAATCACCTCCTCCTCTTCACAGGAACATACGATCAAAGCGATTGCCGGCTCAGCGCAACTAGAGGCAGTAAGTGAAGACCTGAGAAAAGAGATCAACGCTGAAAACGAAAACCTTTTAGCTAAGCAAGAGGTGCAAACCCGCACTCGTGAAAAAATTGAAACTCTGGATGTCCAACTAGAAAAACTTTCGATCATCGAAAACGATAAAAAACAATGCACTGACCAGATCGATGCCTACAACAATGAAGTCAGTACCTTGCAAACGCTTTCTACACGTATTCGGGAAACCGGTTCGCTCATTCAAGATGCGGT
>CBDUKK010000350.1:0-2437 GCA_965367795.1 uncultured Gammaproteobacteria bacterium | reverse complement strand
CGGTTCTGTCTAAATAATTCAAAAAATAAAACGTCATTACGAGGAACCAAGCAAGCTCATGAAGTAACTCAGACGCTTAAAGAGATTGCTTGGTTCCTCGTAATGACGTTTTATTTTTTGAATTATTTAGACAGAACCGTCTTGGCCCCTTCCGGCGTACCTAATATCAGTACATCTGCGGGCCGGTTGGCAAAGATACCCACCGTGACAATACCGGGCAGCTTGTTCAGCTCGTTCTCCAGCTTTACCGGTTCCATGATCTGCAGGTCGTGCACGTCCAGAATATCGTTGCCGTTATCGGTGACAAAACCCTCGCGGTAGACAGGACGGCCACCAAGCTTGACCAGTTCCCTGGCGATAAAGCTGCGCGCCATCGGGATAACTTCGACGGGCAGAGGAAATGTGCCCATGACATCGACCAGCTTGGATTCATCGGCGATGCAGACAAACTTTTTACTGGCGCCAGCGATGATCTTCTCGCGTGTCAATGCACCGCCACCGCCTTTGATCAGGTTCAGATAATGGTCGGATTCATCGGCACCGTCGATGTAGACCTCGATACCGTTGACATCGTTTAAGTCATAGACCTTGATGCCATAACCTTCCATGCGTTCTGTAGAAGCGACCGAGCTCGATACGGCACCCTTTATCTTGTTTTTGATCTCGGCCAGCGCGTCGATAAAGTGGTTGACGGTAGAGCCGGTGCCGACACCGACGATCTCGTCAGCGATTACGTATTCAAGCGCTGCTTCCGCCGCTTTTCTTTTCATTTCATCCTGGGTCATGTCTTTACTCCCGTGAGTATGTATAAATTTTCTCGATAAATTTTTCTGGCACGAATAATACATTGAAACGCTTTTAGAATACAGTTGAGGCAATATGGCTGTGTGCGGCAGATAACTTTTGGTCAGCTACTTTCAACTCGCCACCAATCCCTGTATTCTTCGCCCATGACGAAGAAATATATAGAAAAAATTCTGACTGCCCGGGTTTACGATGTCGCTATCGAGACACCGCTTGATGAAGCGATCACGTTGAGCAAGCGGCAGAACAACAAGGTACTGCTGAAACGCGAAGACCTGCAGAGTGTTTTTTCATTCAAACTACGTGGCGCCTATAACCGTATATACCAGTTGACGCGTACTAAAGATGTTAAAGGTGTCGTCGCCGCATCAGCGGGCAATCATGCGCAGGGCGTCGCCCTGTCGGCTAAAAAAATGGGCATCGATGCAACGATCGTCATGCCGAAGACGACCCCCGGTATCAAGGTGGATGCGGTTAAGTCATATGGCGCCAAAGTAGTTCTGATCGGCGATAACTATGATGAGGCCTGCGCCTATGCGACCAGGTATGCTGGTGAGCAGAAGCTTGATTTTATCCATCCATTTGACGATCCTGATGTGATCGCCGGCCAGGGAACGATAGGTCTTGAGATCGCACGCCAGCATCCTGATTTCATCGATGTGGTCTTTGTCTGTGTTGGCGGAGGCGGCCTCATTGCCGGGGTCGGTTCTATCATTAAATACCTGAGTCCGAAAACCAGGATCATTGGTGTCGAACCGGCAGACGCAGCCTGTATGACAGCAGCGTTTGAAAAAAATCGACGAGTGGTGCTGGATCATGTCGGTATTTTTGCCGACGGTGTAGCAGTAAAGCAGGTTGGTAAGGAGACTTTTCGGGTCGCAAAACAATGTGTCGACCAGATGTTGACCGTGACCACCGATGAGATCTGTGCGGCGATCAAGGATGTCTTTGATGATACCCGGTCTATCACTGAGCCAGCCGGGGCGTTGGCTGTCGCCGGCCTGAAAAAATACGTCGAGCAGGAAGGCATCAGTGGCAAGACGCTGGTTGCTATCACCAGTGGTGCAAACATGAATTTTGACCGGCTGCGCCACGTTTCAGAACGTGCCGAGCTCGGTGAGCAGCGTGAAGCACTATACGCGGTGACCATACCTGAGCGTCCGGGCAGTTTCAAAACATTCTGTCAGACCATCGGCAAGCGTGGTATCACAGAATTCAACTATCGCTATGCTGATGAAAAAGACGCCCAGGTTTTTGTCGGTGTGCAGTTAAGTGAAGGCATGAGTGAGCGCCTGGAAGTGATGGAGCGGCTGCAGAAGAAAAAGTACCCGGTGCTGGATCTTACAGATGATGAGATGGCTAAAACACACGTGCGTTACCTGGTCGGTGGCCGCGCCGCATTAGCCGATGAAGTGCTGTATCGTTTTGAGTTTCCGGAGCGTCCTGGCGCTTTGCTGGATTTTCTGGTCAGTATAGGTAATCGCTGGAATATCAGCCTGTTTCATTTTAGAAGTCACGGCGACGCATTTGGCCGAGTGCTGGTTGGTCTGCAGATACCAGAGGCTGAACAGGATCAGCTAAGGCAGTATCTTGATACGCTGGCTTATCCATACTGGGAAGAGACTGATAACCC
>CBDUKK010000349.1:0-2441 GCA_965367795.1 uncultured Gammaproteobacteria bacterium | reverse complement strand
TGCTTATCTCAAGACTAGCTAGCCAAGCAGCCAGATTGTTGCGCCTGGAATCTTTACCTAATACGATACTGGAAATACTCTCAGCTTTAACAGCTGCTGGCTTAACTTGCAGCGGAACAGGCGTGTTTTCCAGGCTGAGGTTATCACCAGTTAACTTGAAAAATGGTTTTCCATGATCGGCCTGTAAAGGATAACTGCGCATATTATCGAAGATATCATTGCCCAGATAAACAACCAGCATGAGATGTTGACCGATCTTATCTCTATGCCGTTTCACAAGCAACAACTGCTGGTCAGTGCTGTAACCGGGTACACTATAATTGTAAAATTTATTATGATGCAATACGTTAAGCAGAGAAGTAAAAGTTTCGTCATCATTCACACCCAGACCAAAACTAAAACTGTCACCAACTATAGAGATACCGCCTTCTTTGACATGGCTATCAATCCCTCTAAATCCGTATCGATTGATATTATATTCAACATCATAGTCGTAGTGATGATGCTTACCCGACCAGTATGGTTTTAATTTCCAGCCTAGTTTGGCATCGTAGACTATCATGCCCGGCTCCATATGATCACTGAGCTCTATCGACTGCCGCTGATAACCCAGAACCCAATCAGCAATCAAAATACTGAAGGTCAAACTTAAGGCAAGGCTGAGAAATATAAAAAGAGCCTGAGATTTTGCAGGTGATTTACCATTCACGAGAGATGATCCTTCCGTTAAGGATTGTCGATGATCGAGTATCTAGCCTTCAGACTTTAGCAGTGAATAAAAACCATCGATTACACTGAAACCGTAGGCTATATTATCATCATCAATCGGCTCACTGTAACAGATCCGGCCGAGTACTTCCTGTGAATGGTCATCTGGAAAACGCAACAGTACCTGCACCCTGTCTTCGAGCTCGAACTCCATGTCCGTTAAAAAGCGGAAGCCGCCTTTACCAATATTTTCGATATAGAAGGATTTTTGAGACAGGTGATTCTGAACTTCACCATTGATGATCAAAACTTGAATACAATATCCTTCTGCAGAATCTCTTTCCTGGTTTCGCGTCATCTTTACACATTACTTGTTATTGTTAATGATTGATTATAGTAAAGAAAACGGAAGATATGAGCGCTATAAAAAGTTTTGGATGAACGGTATATTTTGTCAACATAAACAGTCGGAAAATATTCTGCGAGATTTATTTTCCGGTTTTATTTTTACCCGCAAGATTCAGCTCTCTCAGGTGATCAAGCTTTTCCTTGATCCTGGCCTCCAGTCCACGATCGACCGGCCGGTAATACTCTCTCTCACCCATAGCATCCGGAAAATAAGTCTCACCTGCTGCAAAGCCATCGTCTTCATCATGTGCATAGCGGTAGTCTTTACCGTACCCCAGCTCTTTCATGAACTGTGTCGGTGCATTCCTGAGATGTTCGGGCACGTCCATCGAAGCAGAGTTCCTGGCGTCGGACATCGCTGCATTATATGCTGAATATACCGCGTTACTCTTGGCCGCACAGGCTAAAAATACAATCGCCTGGGCGATAGCGAGCTCGCCTTCAGGGCTACCCAGGCGTTCAAATGTCTGCCAGGCATCCAGTGCAAGCTGAAGACCGCGTGGATCAGCATTGCCGATATCTTCGGATGCCATGCGTACCACACGACGTGCTATATATAAAGGATCACAGCCACCATCGACCATCCTGCAAAACCAGTAAAGTGAAGCATCCGGGTTACTGCCGCGTACCGATTTATGCAGCGCTGATATCTGCTCATAGAAGAGATCACCGCCTTTATCGAAGCGGCGCAGGCTTTGCGAGGTAACATCCTCAACTACAGCTCGATTGATATGCCGTATGCCAGTGTTATCAGCCTCCGCCAGGTCACAGGCGATCTCGAGGAAGTTCAGCGCCCTGCGTGCATCACCGTCCGATACCTGTGCCAGCAGCTGTAATGAGTCATCATCGATCTCAGTGTTTGACGCTTTTAGCTGAGCATCATTACTTAATGCATTTTTGATGACAGTAACTAGCGCCTCCTGAGAAAGAGATTTCAGGACATAGGTTTTAACCCGCGACAGTAACGCATTGTTCAACTCGAATGACGGGTTCTCAGTAGTGGCGCCGATAAAATATATCGTGCCGTCTTCGACATAAGGTAAAAACGCATCCTGTTGTGATTTATTGAAGCGGTGTACCTCGTCGACAAACAGGATAGTGAGATCACCCTGCGCCTGCCACTGTTTCGCCTGTGCGATTGCCTCTCGTATATCCTTAACCCCTGAGAGTACGGCCGACAGGTTTATGAAGTGTGCCTTAACCGTATTAGCAATAATTTTTGCCAGCGTTGTTTTACCGGTACCCGGCGGCCCCCAGAAAACCATCGAATGTAAAGTCTGGTTCTCTATCGCCTGCGACAGGGTCTTACCTTCTCCGATTATATG
>CBDUKK010000348.1:0-2447 GCA_965367795.1 uncultured Gammaproteobacteria bacterium | reverse complement strand
CTGTCACAGGTGAGGAGATGTCAGAACAACAAGGTCAATCCTGATATAAATAGTGATGACCTGATGATGCAAACACAACAGTATGCAGCATCAGATACAGTATTACTTTTCGGGAGGTGGCAGCATGTTCAGAGCAGGCCTTGAAACGACAGGTAATTAACCAGATCGCCTTTTTTAATATCCCCGTCTATCTTCACTTCGACCAGGCCATCGGCCCAGCTTGCAGAAGACAGCACGCCCGAGCCCTGATGAGGATATAGTTGCGCCATCACCTGGTTATCATCACGCGTCAGGCGCACACGCAGATATTCCTGGCGCTTTACTTTTGGCCAGTCAAAATCAGCGATCACAGAAACAGGTTTTGCGAGATAATCATCAGCACCCTGTAACTTCAGGATCAATGCACGTGCGAACAATAGGAAGGTAACAAACACTGATACCGGGTTGCCGGGTAAGCCCATGAAGAGTGCTTTTCCAACCTTGCCAAAAGCGACCGGTTTACCGGGTTTCATCGCTATACGCCACATAGAAAGCTCACCGAGTTGTTCCAGCGCAATACGGACATAATCTTCTTCGCCGACAGAAACGCCGCCACTGGTGATAACCAGGTCAGCACCCTTTGCTGCTCGCTCTAAAACATCGACAGTCGCCTCAAGGGTATCGGGCACGATACCGAGATCGATGACCTCACAGTCCATGGTCTGTAACAGACCGCGAAGTGTATAGCGATTCGAGTTATAGATCTGTCCGGGTGCCAGAGGCTGGCCTGGCGATACGATCTCATCACCGGTAAAAAAAGTAGCAACTTTTAATCTGCGCTTTACCTTGAACTCAGCCAGTCCGACCGATGCCAGCAGCCCCAGTTCCTGGGCACGCAGTCGTTTGCCTGCATGCAAAACGACTTCGCCTGTTGCGATATCTTCACCGGCACGCCGTACATTGCTGCCAGCTTTTACAGTGGTATTTATCGTTACATTATTGTCTTCCTGAACGCACATTTCCTGCATGACGACGGCATCAGCGCCTTCTGGTACAGGCGCACCGGTAAAGATGCGTGCTGCGCTGCCAGGTTCAAGTGCGATACCGACCTGACCTGCAGGTATGCGCTGCCTTACCGGCAACATACTACCTGAGACCTGGCAGTCTTCACTACACACTGCGTATCCGTCCATCGCGCTGTTATCGTACCCCGGTACATCGATGCTGGAATACAGATCATCGGCCAGTACCCTGTTCAATGCGTCGAGGAGTTCGACCTGTTCAACCTGCTCGACCGGTTCTGCTTGCGCCAGGATGTTTTCGATAGCCTGTTCGACTGAAATCAGACCCGGAGATGCACAGCTATCATCAGTACTAGTGTTTATGGTTTTCATTTTTATATCCATGCATGGAGTGTATGCTGAGAATCATCAGGAACGATTCCAGTACTATATTATTTCCCGTCATCGCGAGTGCAGCGCGATAATCTCCATTAGCGGCTGAGTCGTCTGCAGAAGATTGCCGCCCATAGTTTGACTATAATGTGCTCTTAATGACGTTTAAATTAACCACTTACTTTTCTAATAGCCGCGGCATCAAGGCGACGATATTACAGGGCGTTGTATTACAGTCGAGCTGAGGAGCAATAACCTTATCCCAGCCGGTACGGCAGGCCCCGGTAGATCCAGGCAGACAAAAGATAAACGTACCATTTGCCAGTCCACCGATACATCGTGATGCGATTGTCGAGGTGCCTATCTCCTGGTACGAGACCCAGCGGAACAGCTCACCGACACCTTCGATCTCTTTATCGAATAATGGTTGAACCGCTTCGGGCGTTATATCCCGCCCGGTCAGACCGGTACCACCGGTACTGATGACCACGTCTACGTCTTTGTCTGCGATCCAGCGAGATACCGCTGCACGAATGATATATTTATCATCGGGCAGGATTAGTTTTTCGACCAGCACATGACCCGCCTGCGTCAGACGTTCGACCAGTGTATCACCAGAGGTATCATCAGCCTGGGTGCGGCTATCTGAAACCGTTAAAACTGCAATTCGTATTGGCACTATCTGTTTGTCGCTCATCACTACACCGTTATCGTTAGATCATCTATTTTTGACTGTGGGTAATACTAATACAACTTCCACGCCTTGTTTATCCCTACGATTAGCTATTTTTAGCTGTCCCTGGTGAAACTGTGCAATCTTGTGAGCCACATATAAGCCGATGCCCAGGTGAGGTGTGCCTGTTTTAATGGTTCGTTGTGAGAGCATCCCCTGAAATAGCATATCCAGCTGTTGCTGCGGAATACTCTCACCCTCGTTTTTTATATAGATAACTGCACGGTCAGCTTGACTGATATCTAGCTCGAACACTATGCTGGTTTCCGGGAAAGCAAAATCCAGCGCATTGTCCTTGATCTTGTCGAGCAGCTGTACCATACGGATATCATTACCCTCTA
>CBDUKK010000347.1:0-2461 GCA_965367795.1 uncultured Gammaproteobacteria bacterium | reverse complement strand
AGCCCGCTCGCAGTAATCACCATTTGGATAACAGAATGTTTTAACCGTTATGCCAGCCTGCTTTTCTATGGTCGCCTTGCTGTTGATGATCTCGTTGCACAATTGTGATTCATCGAGGTTTGCGGTGAGGCGGGTATGATGACAGGTATGACTGCCCGCTTCAATCAGTCCGCTTTCACACATGGTCTTAACCTGTTGCCAGTTTAATAACGAGGCAGGGGTATCCTGAAGTGATAGCTGGAGTTTGTCTTCGATTAGATCAAGGCGTCGATGGATGTCTGCATCACCGTATGATTTTACGCCAGCTATTATCTCACTGAGCTGCTCAGGTGATGGAGCTGTCGCCATGAAGCTATAACTGGAATCGCTCTGTTTTATCCAGTCCAGAGAGGGGTGTGACCACTGGCCAGGTTTTTGTTCGGCTACCTGTGTCAGTATCCTGGTCAGGCGCTCCGGCCAGAACTTTAAATTACTGCCGATCATGTCGGAGACGAGAAAAATGGTTGCCGGTATCTCCAGCTCCTGCAGTATGGGGAAGGCGAATTCATAATTGTCTGCCCAGCCATCATCAAAGGTGATGGCGCAACTGCGCAGCGGTAGTTGTTCACCTTTGTCTTTAAGCTCGAGCCAGCGTGATAGATGAATGGGCTCGAACAGTGATTTAATGATGGACATGTGTGACCTGAACGTATCCGGGGTGACCATCATGCCCGGTTCTTCGGCACTGGCGCGCAGGTCGTCAGGCGGCAGTACCCGATGATACATCAATAGTATCAGTTCGGGCCGTGATGGACTGCGTGTGTGGCGTCCATAGCGGGCAGCGATGGTCTGTAGCTGTTTCTTTAGCAGGTGTTTAGCGGGCGTGATTATGCTTGGCATGAAAAGTATACTGTTGGTCCGTTAACGTCAGGTCTGGTCAGCTACAGGCGTCTAGTGTAATGTGTTCTGCCATTGAAAAAAACCTTTGTAACAAAGTTAAATTAATGAAAACTATCCTGCACATTATAGACACTACTGGTCCCGGCGGTGCTGAAACGGTTTTTATTGATCTGATAACGCATCTGCCCAGAGAGAAATACCGTTCGATAGTCGTTATCCGTGGTAAAGGCTGGGTTTATGAAGAACTGTGTCGTAGAGGGATAACTCCGGTTCTACTCGATGCGAAAGGATCGTTTAACTGGCGTTACCTGAAAGCGCTCGTGTCCCTGATCAAGAGTGAAAAAGTCGACATTGTCCAGTCGCACCTGTTAGGTTCAAATGTATATAGCGCCTTAGCCGGTCTGCTATCGCGAAAACCCGTAGTGGCGACATTTCATGGTGCGGTCGATGTGGCTGAGCGAGAGCGTTTTCTATCGATAAAGTTCGCGGCAATAAATTTTGGTGCGACAGCTATCGTGGCAGTATCAGAGGACCTGCGTGACAATATCGTAAAGCGAACGTCATTGCGAGCAGATAAAACACAGGTTATTTATAATGGGATAAATACCAGTAGTTTTCTGAGGCCAAAAAGTGATGCCATGCGTCAGCGATTTGGCTGGAGTAGGAGTGATATTATCGTTGGCAGTCTTGGCAACATACGCCCTGCTAAGGCCTATGATGTATTGTTACAGGCGGCTGGTTTACTGAAGCAACATGAGCATAGTTATCGATTTATTATCGCCGGCCATTATAAAGGTAAGTTGTACCAGCAGTTGCTGGCTTTGAAAGCAGAGCTGAAGCTTGATGATCATGTTTATTTTCTGGGCTTTAATGATGATCCGGCAGATTTTTTGAGTAACCTCGACCTTTTTTTACTGAGCTCAGATAGTGAAGGGTTTTCGATAGCGACCATTCAGGCGATGGCTGCTGGATTACCTGTGATCGCAACACGTAGCGGCGGCCCGGAAGAGATTATTACAGATGGTGAAAACGGTTGTTTAGTCGCGCCCCGTAATCCGAAACAGATTGCTGATGCAATCGAAAGGTTAACAAGGGGCATCGATATCCGTAACAGAATAGCAATTACAGGCCAACAGCATGCGATTGATACATTTGGCGTTCAAAGGATGATTGATATGTACGAGAAAATATATCTACACTTGGTATGATGAATAATGGCAAATGATTAGTAAAGTGCTATCAGATAGTTATGAGTTGGAATAACAGTATAAAGTGATGCTAATAAAGGACTGGTGATCATGAAATTTAATTCATTAGAATCTTTCCGTGGTATCGCTGCATTAGTGGTGGCTGCTTTTCATTCTTCTTTTATAGATGGAAGTAGAAATCTTCTGATTGCACATGGCGAGGTTTTTGTCGATTTCTTTTTCGTGTTATCGGGTTTTGTGATGGCGTTTGCCTACCAGGAAAAGATCGTACAAGGACTGGATTTCAAAAAATTTATTTTACTCAGATTTGGTCGTCTTTATCCTTTGCACCTGTTTACACTTCTGGTATGGGTGCCTTATATCCTGGCTAAGGG
>CBDUKK010000346.1:0-2470 GCA_965367795.1 uncultured Gammaproteobacteria bacterium | reverse complement strand
ACGGGCTTCATCACATTATTGCCGGTCATTCTCACCGTCTACCTGTTGTACTGGCTGGCAGTCTCATCAGAAAACGTCATGGGGACTGCGCTACGCTGGGTATTACCGAATGCGACGTATTTCCCTGGACTGGGAATGATAGCTGGCCTCGTCGTAGTTTTTGTTGTTGGCCTGTTGATGAAGGCCATCCTGATCCGTCAGATATTTACCTTCGGTGAGAGGATACTGTACCAGTTACCGTTGATAAAAACCGTCTACCGTGCGATGCGAGATCTTTTTGATTTCTTTACTCCGAAAGAAGAGGGTCTCGGAGAGGTCGTCGCTGTCACCTATAACGGTACGGAGATGATCGGTTTTATCACCCAGACTGATGAGAAAAAACTGCCAGAATCATTTCGTGGACAGGATAAGGTCCTTGTCTACCTGCCGATGAGTTATATGATCGGCGGTTTCACCGTGTTCATCTCACGCGAACATGTAAGACCTGTAAAGATGAGCATGGAGGAAGCCATGCGCTTTGCCCTGACAGCAGGTATCACTGGCAAGAACGCAGACTGATCCAGATTTCAGCATTGACAGGTTCGATGCCTGATCTCAAATAATCTCGTGACCAAGATTAGAATTGGTAAAGACATCAGCATCCAGCTCAATGATCCACCGTGAGATGCAACGATGATCTCTGTCTCGACAGGATACCAGGCGATCTCACGAGGACTGTCGTCATAACTGTCTTCTAGTGGTAACGTGCTTAAAGAAGCATCATCATAAGGGCCATAACTGGTCAGCCAGGCGCCTGTTTCTGCATCATAGATCTCGATTCGCAGATCATAGTAACCAGTAGGGTAGCCGTCTGCCAGTTCTGTTTCGATGATGAAAGTATCCATCTCGCTGTCGCCGTAGATAAGATAGTTTTCACTACTGGCATAATAATTCCATGGGCCGCCTTCATAACTGAGAAATAACTCTGCATATATATAAGCGCTGTCAAAGACCGTATCGGCATCGATAGCAACACTATAGCGGTGGAAGTAGCCGTCATAATCAAAGTCACTGAGCAGGTCAGTCGACACATCATAGATCAACACATCACCATGACTACTATATTCCGTGGTGATTATATATGCCGCCATCACTGTCGATTCCTGGCGAAAGCCCTGACTTTTGAGCACTGGAAGGTTCTCTGTCGCAGCCTGTTTTAACAGCACATCTTTTTCCGCCAACTCGGGTTCTGCTTGCTCGCTGTAAGTCAGCGATCTGGAAACCCGGGTTTCTTCACTTTCTACGGCTATTACAGGGGTTGTCAGCGATAGCAGTGAAGTAAAGGCTGCTAAAGATAAAACTTGTTGTCTGATTGCTCTTGATGACATCGTAGTCTCCCGTATCATTAATACAAGTATTTGAAACACGGGACTATTACACCATCATGCAGCTGAACAGTTGCTGAACAGCATGTCCGAGAATGGTTATTTAATCTGATTAAATGACGATATGTACCTCGGTTCCTCCCAGCCGACTTTTAGTAATAGTTAAACTGCCATGATATGCATCGACGATATTCTGTACGATGGAAAGGCCGATACCATGACCTGCTATCGACTCGTCAGCACGCACGCCACGTTTGAGAATATCATCGATCTTACTCCTGGCCACACCGGGTCCATCATCTGCGATATTTATATGGCACTTTCCGTCAGCATTGGACGCTTTTATCTCGATGACCTGTTCTGCCCATTTGAATGCGTTTTCAAGAAGGTTACCCAGGGCTTCCATCAGGTCACCTTCATCGCCTCTGAAAGTCGTATGCTTTTCGATATCGACGACGACGTTGACAGGTTTGTCATGGTAGACCTTGTGTAATGATTTCAGGATACGTTCGACGACAGAGCAGATATCGACAGACTTACCGATACTGGCGGCACCTGCGGTTGCAGCACGTTGTAACTGGTATTCGACGATAGAGTTCATACGCGTTATCTGTTCCTGCATCGATTCATCTGGCTGGTTGCTTCTAGGGCCGGTTAACGCACCCTGTAGAACAGCGAGTGGTGTCTTGAGGCTGTGTGCGAGGTCTCCGAGTGCATTTCGGTAACGTGTCTTCTGCTCGCGTTCCTGTTGCAACAGGATATTGATGTTGTCGGTCAGGCGTTCGATCTCACGTGGATAGTCCTCCTTGATCTGCTGTTGTTCACCACTCTCGATGAGGCTCAGTTCTCGACCGACCTTACGCAGGGGTGACAGCCCCCAGCGCAAGATAATAGCCTGGGTGACCAGCAGCAATACCGCCATAGCCACGAGCCATGAGAGCAATGTCGTGCGATATTCTGTAAGCTGTCTATCGAAGGATCGCAGATCAGTGATGATGTTGAATGTCAGCGGCAGCTCTCTGCTATCCGTTGCCCAGTTAACGCCATAGACGTAACTGTAGAATTCGACATCATCGACCTTTGTTTTGATAAAACGCTGTTCGCCG
>CBDUKK010000345.1:0-2479 GCA_965367795.1 uncultured Gammaproteobacteria bacterium | reverse complement strand
TGCAGATATAACTATAGGTTATAAATACTGTTTTATCAAAATCTCAGCAATTTGTACGCTATTTAATGCAGCACCTTTTCGCACGTTATCTGATACCACCCACATATCCAGACCATTTTCGTGTGAGATATCCTCTCGAATGCGGCCGACATAAGTCGCATCATTGTTTGCTCCCTCAGTCACCGCTGTTGGATAACCACCGTCAACACGCTCATCCAGAACCTGCACACCATCAGCCTTCGACAGTAGTTCTGTCGCTTTCTCGGCGCTGATCTTTTCCCTGGTTTCGATATGTACCGCTTCAGAGTGACCGTAGAACACAGGTACGCGAACTGCTGTAGGGTTGACCTTGATATTCTCATCCTCAAATATCTTCTTTGTCTCCCACACCATCTTCATCTCTTCTTTGGTGTAGCCATTTTCCAGAAACACATCGATCTGTGGCAGGACATTGAAAGCGATCTGCTTAGGATAAACTTCACACTCGATCGGCTTTGCATTGAGCAGCCTTGCCGTCTGGACAGCCAGTTCCTCGATTGCTTCCTTGCCGGTGCCAGAGACTGCCTGGTAGGTCGCCACGTTGATACGTTCGATGCCAACTGCATCGTAGATAGGTTTCAGTGCGACCAGCATCTGAATGGTCGAACAGTTAGGGTTGGCGATAATGCCGCGGGTTTTATAGTTCGCGATAGCATGTGGGTTAACCTCAGGTACGACCAGAGGGATATCATCGTCATAACGAAACTGCGAAGTATTATCTACCACAACGCAACCGGCAGCAGCAGCGACAGGAGCATACTTTTCTGAGATAGACGCACCTGCCGAGAACAGCCCGATCTGCACTTTTGAAAAATCGAACTTATCCAGGTCCTGAACCACCAGTGTCCTGTCACCAAACTCGACACGTTTACCTGCAGAACGACTACTAGCTAATGCATAGACCTCGCCGACCGGGAACTTGCGCTGCGCAAGAATAGACAACATGGTTTCACCAACAGCACCGGTAGCACCCACGATCGCAACATCATATGTTTTACTCATAACTTTATACTTCACCAAATAGTTGAATATTTAATAAACCTGACAACGACGACACCACGAAATGTCTCTACGACAGCTCGGCCAGCACGGCTTCACCCATGACTTCGGTGCCAACTTCTTTACAGCCTTCGGCCATGATATCCGGTGTACGCAAGCCTTTATCGAGAACACGGCCTACAGCTGCTTCGATCTCATCAGCGATGTCGGCAAAGTCCAGACTGTAACGTAACATCATCGCCAGTGACAGGATTGTTGCCAGCGGGTTAGCGACACCCTTGCCAGCGATATCGGGTGCAGAACCATGAATCGGTTCATACATGCCTTTAGAATTCGCATCCAGTGAAGCCGATGGCAACATACCGATAGAACCGGTCAACATTGCAGCCGCATCCGACAAGATATCACCGAACATGTTTTTTGTGACCATGACATCAAACTGCTTCGGCCATTTGACCAGTTGCATCGCGGCATTGTCGACATACATGTGACTCAGTTCGACTTCCGGGTATTCACTGGCATTCCTGGTGACGACCTCGCGCCATAATTCAGATACCTCGAGCACATTAGCCTTGTCGACAGAGCACAGACGCTTGCCGCGCTTCATCGCGATATCAAAAGCGACACGGCTGATGCGGTCGATCTCACTCTCTCTATATACCAGGGTATTGAAACCTCTACGTTCGCCCGAAGCATCAGTTTCTATGCCTCTCGGTTCACCGAAATAGATACCGCCAGTCAATTCTCGAACGATCATGATATCGAGGCCGGATACGACCTCCGGCTTTAACGATGACGCATCTGCAAGCTGAGGATACAGGATCGCCGGACGCAGGTTTGCAAACAGTTCAAGCTCAGAACGCAGCGCAAGCAAGCCTCTCTCCGGGCGAAGCTCACGTGCCAGCCCGTCATATTCAGGGCCGCCGATAGCACCGAACAGGATCGCATCAGACGCCCGCGCCAGTGCCAGTGTCTCATCAGGCAATGGCTTACCTGCAGCATCATATCCGGCGCCACCTACCGGCGCTTCTTCCAGCTCGACATCAATACGACCACTTGATTTATAGTGGTTCAATATCTTGACTGCTTCAGCAACAATCTCTATTCCGATACCATCACCGGGCATCACCGCAATCTTTAAACTCATAACTCTCTCAAAAAAAACCGCCCGCAAAATCGGGACAATAATTATACGCTTTATTTATATCTTCACTCAAAATCAACAATCTTTTTTCAGCACAGGGGCAAAAAGAATCTCACTGTTTGTGCAAAACACAGAAAAATACAACGCTGTTTGCTCTGTGTCTACGGCAATTGCTCCTGCGTTGTCCCACCACCTGCGTCCATACAGGCGTACCCTGATCTAGCGCTCAAGCTTTTTATATTAAAATAACCAGGGCGCCGACTGCTTTCTTTTATCTTCGTATGCCTTTATCTCTTC
>CBDUKK010000344.1:0-2487 GCA_965367795.1 uncultured Gammaproteobacteria bacterium | reverse complement strand
CCATGACGCCAAAATTTTAAACCATCATATTTTGAAAACTGATATCGTTTTCCATTACAGGGATACAAAGTGACTGTAATAGCGTTCTTATTCATTATCTTCAACAGTGGATAAACCCACTGCTGCAACAGCTCCTCATGACCTGCCATCCACAGGCTGACATCGGTATAGTTCACCAGGTGTTCGAGTTGTGATAGCTCCAGTACATTGCTGGTTCCGTGCTCACGGCTCAAAAAATAGTCAGCATATGCGTTTACTGAATCCGGCACATCGATGAATTCACATTGTATATGTGTAGCGAGCCCTTTTAACATATCATCATGGCTACATATCGTGTCGACCGTGTCAGCAGAAAGACCTGCCAGCCCACCTGAACCATGAAACCACAGGCTGTTTATATTGAACAGGCCGGTATCTTCTCTTGCGAGGTTGAGTTCATGTGCATGCATCAGCATCTGTGCTTCAGTGAGTAGCTGTTTCCAGCGTGTCGAGTCCTCACCGGCAGGCAGCAGGAAGTTGACATTTCTAGCCGTCGCTTCCACCAGCGGTGTTGTTTTCATATTGATCTCATGCTTGCTGGAAACGAACCACTGATCTTTGTTGAGAGCAAAAAAAGTCAGGCCATCCTGGCAAAAATGACTATTGAGTGCCTCACATAACACTGATGACTCTTGCTGTTTGATGTCCAGGTCAATGCTCGAAGTCAATACGGCATGATCCATATCAGCTTGCAGGTGAACCGGGTCTGCGTGCATATAGAACATTTCAGGATCATATAGATCGTTAGCAAGTAGCGTTAACGCCGCAGAGGGAAAGTCCCGTTCAAGCTTTAGATTTAAAATTTCGGCGATGACGTCATTTTCGTTGTCGGCTGATTCTCGACATCGTGATTGCGATAACGTTCTGAGCCATCGTTTGATAGCCGGACTGGAGCTCAGCGAATGTGTTTCTGCCAGCGGTCCACAGATGCCAGGGACGATAAGATGCAGTTCAGAAGGTTTCTGCATACTGCCTGTTTATTTGCCTGATTGCTGGCGACGGATCTCATACAGGCAGACCGCGGTCGCTACCGAGATATTCAGACTTTCCACACTGCCCTGCATAGGGATTGAGACCAGCTCATCGCAGGCCTCCCGGCTAAGGCGCCGCATACCTTTACCCTCAGAGCCCATCACTAGAGCAAGACGGTTATTTACCTTGCAATCATAAATCGTATGACTGGCATCACCACTGGTACCCATGACCCAGACATTATTTTCTTTGATCTTTTCCAGGGCTCGTGCGATATTTGACACCATGATATAGGGAACCGTTTCAGCAGCACCACTGGCGACGTTACGTATCACCGGTGTTAATGCCGGGCTGCGATTTTTAGATACCACGACCGCATCGACCCCGATGGCATCGGCGGTTCGCAAACAGGCGCCTATGTTATGCGGATCCTGCACCTCGTCCAGCACCAGTAACAGTAAGCTTTCCTTCTCCAGGACGTCGTCCAGTGTTACCGTGCCAGACCTGCCGGCACGTATTTCCGCAACCACTCCCTGATGTCTTGCCCTGGGGCATTTCTCTTTTAGCTTCTCATTACTGATCGACTGTATTGATACGCCAGAGTTTTTTGCGATATCCAGAATTTTTTTTATGCGCTTATCATTACGCCCCTGCTGCATAAAAACCTGCAGTACGTTTTCCGGCTGGTTTCTTAACGCAGCTTCGACAGCATGGATACCGTAGATGATTTCATGCGATTTTTTTGACATAACTAGTTCGATGATAAGGACATGAAAAACACGTTAATCTTCTGATATAAGCTCAAAATCTATCTTACGCTCATCCATGTCGACACGGGTCACCGTGATACGCACCTTGTCATTCAGACCGAACTGCAAGCCGCGATTCTCACCGACGAGCTGGTGCGACTTCGGATCAAAGACATAATAATCCTTAGGCAGGCTGGTGATATGTACCAGGCCCTCGACGTAATGCTCATCCAGCTCGACGAACAATCCGAAACCGACGACACCCGTTATGTGTGCATCGTAAGTCTGTCCGACCTTGTCCAGCATATATTCACACTTCAGTGCAAACTCTGCATCACGTGTCGCTTCGTTTGCCCGGCGCTCATTGCTTGAACAGTGCTCACCCATCAGCACCATGCGCTCCTGAGAATACATATAATCTTCTTTCTTACGTTTTCTGATGATATGTTTCAGGGCACGGTGAACCAGCAGATCAGGATAACGCCTGATAGGTGAGGTGAAATGGGTGTAGTGTGTTAAGGCCAGACCAAAGTGCCCATGGTTCTCTGCTGTGTAGATCGCCTGTTTCATCGAACGCAGCATCAGTGTCTGGATCATGTGGTAATCGTCACGCCCTTTGATCTGTGCGCTAAGTTCTGCATAATCACTCGATCTGATCTTTCTTGAGGCATCACCCAGTTTAAGATCAAGATCAGATAAAAAGCCGCGCAGGTCATCGATCTTCTCA